>JANNPR010000689.1:0-2263 GCA_031400345.1 Planctomycetota bacterium
GGGATTCGAAATGCCCAACCCAATCGACACACCCGAGCCCAATACCATCGACACCCGCTGACACCACAATCTCACGAGATCAATCGATGCACTTAAATGTCGCGAATGGCGAGTGAGGTGAGGTGCCGCCGGCATGAAGCCGGCCGCATTCTGGATGGTGTGTGGCATGGCTGGCTAGGTTGAAGGTGAGGCTCCCCCGACGTGAAGTCGGCGGCTTCCAGGACTAACCACTGACCACTGACCACTAACTACTAATCAATGACCACTGACCACTGACCACTAACCACTAACCTGCCGACCTCGAACACCCATGGAATACATCAATCTCGGCAAGTCTGGCCTGAAGGTCTCGCGCCTGTGCCTGGGGTGCATGAGTTTCGGCGTCCCAGAACGGGGGGCGCATCCCTGGACGCTCGACGAGGTAAGCAGCCAACCGTTTATCAAGCGAGCCATTGAACTGGGAATCAACTTCTTCGACACCTCCAATTCGTACTCCGACGGTACGAGTGAGGAGATAGTCGGTCAGGCCTTACGCGAGTTCGCTCAGCGCGATGCTGTCGTGATCGCGACCAAGGTCTATTTTCCAACACGGAAAGACCCCAATGCTCGGGGTCTCTCGCGGAAGGGCATTTTCACAGAAATTGACGCGAGCCTTCGCCGGCTTAAGACGGATTACGTAGACCTCTATCAGATTCACCGCTGGGACTACGCTACACCGATCGAGGAGACGCTGGAGGCCCTACACGATGTTGTAAAGGCTGGGAAGTCTCGCTATATCGGGGCATCTTCCATGTTCGCATGGCAGTTCTGCCGATCGCTTCACCTTGCGGACCGGTTCGGCTGCACCCGGTTCATATCGATGCAGAACCACTACAATCTGCTCTATCGCGAGGAGGAGCGAGAGATGCTGGGTTTGTGCCAAGCCGAAGGGATCGGCGTGATGCCCTGGAGCCCGTTAGCCCGAGGTCGCTTAGCACGAGAGTGGCAGGACCGGACAGGCACGAACCGGGCAGAGACGGACGAGTACGGCAAGACACTGTATGCCGGAACGGAAGGGTCCGATTGCAAGGTAATCGAACGCGTCGGCGAGATAGCGGCCGCACGTGGTGTTCCGCGGTCGCAAATTGCATTGGCGTGGCTGCTTCACAAGCCCGCCGTCACGTCACCGATCGTTGGTGCTACAAAGTCACATCATCTCGAAGACGCCGTCGGTGCTTTATCCGTCAAGCTGTCGCCGTCCGAGATCGCATCGCTCGAGGAGCCGTACGTGCCTCATGCGATAGCCGGATTTAATTAATGCGTTGCGCATTGGTTCGCAGCCTTTGTAAGAACTGGGCCAGGTCCGTGGGGAAAGGCATACGAAATTGCATTTCCTGACCAGTAATTGGATGCGTGAATCCCAATTCGGCGGCGTGCAGGGCCAATCGCGGCGCTCCACTAGCGTCTGGGAACGGCGGTCGAAATAACGGTTGGCAGTACACCTTGTCTCCACAAACAAGATGGCCGAGTTCCGAGAGGTGGATCCGAATTTGATGAGTCCGTCCAGTCTTGAGACGACATTCCGCAACGGTATATCCGTTTAAACTTTCTAAGGGCCGAACGTGGGTTACTGCCGGTTTACCTACATTGGGTAGCTCCGTGCTGCCTCGGCGTCCATCTCCCCGATCCCGCGCCAGGTTGCTCGATATGATCTGAGCGGAAACATCGCCGTGCGCGATCGCAATATAACGGCGTTGAATGGTGTGTTTGCGAAACTGCTGGACCAGCTTTCGTTCAGCGTCGATGGTCCGTGCAAATACCATCAAGCCGCTGGTCTCACGATCCAGTCGATGAACCGGTCGCAACGGGACCGCCTTACCCTTCGATCTCGTCTTGTTGGGTGTCATTCGGGCGATGATGGTGGGAAGGGTTTCGTCGAGAGTCGGCTGTCGCTGTTTGCGACGCCTGGGCCAGTCCCTTTCCTCGGGGTGCCGTAGGGTCGTCATGCCCGCCGGTTTCTCGACCACAACCACGTGTTCGTCGAGATAGCGAATCCGGACATCATTATCGCTAGGCGGCGGCGCCAAGGAATGTTCCAACATTTTCACCACTTCGCCGGCCGACAGGCGGCGATTCTCGTCCACGCAAAGATTTCCGTTTATCTGGACTCGGCGTGCAGCTATTCGCCGTCGCACTTGGGACCAAGTTTCGCCGGGCAGCCATTGTCGTAAGGCTGCTGATAGAGTCTTTCCGACATCCTCTTCACCGGCGTGAAAGACCTGGC
>JANNPR010000708.1:0-1490 GCA_031400345.1 Planctomycetota bacterium
GGAGGCCGCTCAGACGATGCTTAAGAAGCTGTTTCAGAACAAGCCACACAAGTCGGGCCCGACTGCGGGGCGGGACTAAGGGTCTACTTTCGGCTGGGCGCACCCGACGTCCCGAACTTCCGAATTCCGACCCTTGAAGCGCATGCCTGCGGCTCGGCGTTCACGCTTGCGGCCCGGCAAGCGGCAACTACTATTGGCCCACCTCCCAGCATGCTTTCTAGCAAACGAACCGTAAGGATACTAAACTGAACGCCGCTTCGAACAACCCAATCATGCGGCGACCGACGTGCGTCGCTCATTTAAATCCTAATTCTTACAAACGGAACCGGTCACAATGAGTAAGAACGTTCAATCTCGGCGCAAGTTTCTAACAACCACGGCGGGTGGTGCTGCTGCGGCCATGACAACTCCGTACTTTTTGACAAGCCGTGCCCTGCTTGCCGACGACGCTAAGGCAAAGGAAAAAAATGATCGGCCATTAGTGGGATGCATCGGGACTGGCGATCGCTGGAAAGGCGTTGGTGTGAACGCCATGAAGTTCGGCGACGTCGTTGCCGTTTGCGATGTTGACCGTTCACATGCCGAAGAGGGCCAGAAGATCGTTAAAGAGAAACAAGACCGCGAGGTCGAGGCTTTCGAAGACTATCGCAAGATATTGGATCGTAAAGACGTCGAGGTTGTGACCATCGTCACACCCGACCACTGGCACACAAAAATCGCCATCGAGGCGATGCAGGCTGGGAAGGACGTCTATTGCGAAAAACCGCTGACGCTGACGATCGACGAAGGCAAGCAAATTCTCAAAGTGCAGAAACAAACGAACCGAGTCTTCCAGGTTGGCACCCAGCAACGTAGCGAGATGGACCTGCGATTCCTCAAAGCGGTTGCCATGGTTCGGGAAGGACGTCTGGGGGATATTAAGAAGGTACAGTGCGCTATTGGTAATGCCGAAACCAGCGGACCGATTCCAAAAGCGGATCCGCCATCTCACCTGAATTGGGAAAAATGGCTGGGTCAAACACCGGTCGTTGATTATCGATTCAAGGAAGGTGATCGATGGGGGAAGTCTCGCTGCCACTACGAATTCCGGTGGTGGTACGAATATTCCGGCGGCAAGATGACCGACTGGGGGGCGCATCACGTTGATATCGCTCAATGGGGGATCGCCATGGATCATACCGGCCCCATCAGCGTTGAGGGCACCGCCAAACATCCGGTTGAGTTCAAAGACGGTCATCCACAAGATGATTCGCAATACAACACGGCTACCGAATTTATGGTGACGTGTAAGTTCGCTAATGGCATTGAGCTGGTCATTCGTCACGACACAGAAAATGGGATTCTGTTCGAAGTGAGCGATACTCAGCCAAACGACTATTACAAGGTGTTGAGGATCGCCCACGGAGCCGGGGCCGGGACCAAGAATTACGTTGTCATCGACTTCAACTCGGTTACGAAGGTAGCGACCATCTCGGGGACGTGGCAGAACG
>JANNPR010000746.1:0-3315 GCA_031400345.1 Planctomycetota bacterium
CAATCTCTGGCGAAAGAAAATCCGCTGTCGAATTACGGACCGTCCGCCATGGTCACGAATGTGGGAATACGCCTCGTCCAAATTCACTTTGTTGGGTTCTATCTGGTCTTGGGTCTGAACAAACTGGGTGGGGAACCTTGGTGGAACGGCGATGCCATGTGGTGGTTGATTGCTCATACCGAGTCACGGCTCGTTGACTTGACGGGATTGCATGCGTTCCCAGTCATTGTGGCTGCCTGGACGCATGCCGTGGTCTTATTTGAGCTATTGTTCCCCATTTTGATTTGGAATCGTTTGCTGCGTCCCCTTCTGCTGGTGTTCTCCATCGTGCATTGGTGTCTGCTGGCTGTGGTCACGGGTCAAGTCGCATTTTGCATGTTAATGATTTTCGCTGGTTTGGCGTTTATACCGTCGTCGAGTTTGCGTGCGATCTTCCAAGGAACTCGTGAGCCCATATTGGCTGGCGACTAGACTCTACAACGATATGGACGGCTTCTGCGTTTGCCGACACACAGTTACCATAGGACGTGTTGCTGGTATGAAGTTTTGATCCTTTGAGCGCTTATTCGATGCATCCGCGACAGACCACGGCTTATCTTATCCGACGATTCGAGGAAGTTGGCATCGAGCCTGTCCGTCGATACGGACAGAATTTTCTAATCGATTTGAACCTCTTGGCAATTCTAGCCGACGCGGCTCAAGTTACTCCGGATGACGTGATTTTGGAGGTGGGAACCGGTACTGGATCTTTAACGGCGCTGATGGCTGAGCGGGCTGCTTCGGTAATCACTGTTGAGATTGACCCACGTTTGCATCAATTGGCATCCGAGCAAGTCGGCGACCTTCCCAACGTTATCATGTTGCAACAAGATGCTCTGAAAAACAAAAATCAGATGCATCCGCTGGTAATTGAGAAAGTGTGCCAGCAACTTAATAAAACGCCAAACGGCAGGCTAAAGCTGGTCTCAAACTTGCCATTTAGCGTAGCCACGCCGATTATCACCAATATGTTGGCCTGTGAGGTCGTGCCAGAACAAATGGTGATCACGATCCAAAGGGAATTGGCCGATCGTATTGTCGCTTCGCCGGGCACGAAAGATTACGGTGCTCTGAGCGTCTGGGTGCAATCTCAATGTGATGCGGAGATTTTGCGAGTGTTGTCTCCCTCGGTTTTCTGGCCGCGGCCGCAGGTAGAATCTGCGTTCGTGCGAATCACGCTGAATCCGGCCAAGCGTTCGAGGATTGAAGACTTGAAGTACTTCCATACCTTTGTACGGTCGATGTTTTTTCACCGCCGCAAGATACTGCGAAGTGAACTGCTGAGCGCCTTTAAAAATCAGTTAGACAAGCCAGCAGTCGATCAGTTGCTGGACGAGTTACAATTGCCTGCCGACGCACGCGCCGAGCAATTCACTCCGGACGGTATGCTGATATTATGTGAAGCCGTTCGGGCGCGCGGCGCCACGGTGTCGCTGTAGTTTTCCGTTGCGGGAGGAATTTAATGCCGTTTATTGAAATGACGGGTAAGACGTTGGCCTCGATTATTTCAGTTAAAGAACTGCACTCACAATCGTTGGACGCGGCAGGTGTTTTTGATAACACGATCGTGCGCATTAATCAGCAAGGGGACATCGAGGTTCGACGATCCAACACGTGGGACTTGGTCGGCGGTTTGTTGGGGAATTATGAAGAACGGATCAGGAGGATTACTGGCTTGGATTGGGCATGAATTGGTGGAGTGGAGAATGTAGGGTGGAGTGTGGTGGGTGGCAGGTCCAAATGTGAGTGTCCAAGTCAACGCCAGGAGTTTTTAGAGGCACCCTTCACTGTTCACCGTCGGCAAATTTATACGGAAGTGCTTGTACGCCTGGTGGCGGCCACGGTCTTCAAAACCGGCGGACCAAACGTTAACCGTGTGGTCGGTGGGTTCGATTCCCATGCACTTCCGCCATTTTATCTCAGTAGACCAACCAACCCGGTTTATTTGTTGAGCAGATAGTTGGTGGAAATATGAACCTCCAGATAGCGACCTGGCTTACATCGCTGTGCTTGCTCGTCTTGGGTGCCGGCAAACTTCAGGCTGATGAGCCGGCTGGGGATGCGGCGAGCAACACGCCCAAGGAAGCCGCTTTCCGCTCGGCGTCCAAGTTAGTCGCGAAGGTGCGGCCGTCCATAGTCACTATTCGTGTGGCCGGCAGAGATGGCGTCATGCAGTCGATGGGCGCTGGATTCGTCGTATCGGCCGATGGGCTGATCGTTACCAACTATCACGTACTCGGCGAGTCGCGATCGGTCAGCGTCGAATTGGCTCATGGACGTAAGCTCGAGGTGGAAGAAGTGTTTGCTTCGGATCGGCAGCTGGACTTGGCGATTATTCGTGTGCGGCTCAAGAATGAACAACTTCCAGCTCTAGAACTTGGGGACTCCCAGACGTTGCCGCAGGGTGAAGCCATTGCAGCGATCGGAAACCCACTAGGGTTGCAGCACAGCGTTGTCACTGGCGTGGTCTCGGCACTTCGTGAAATCGAAGGTCGCAAAATGATTCAGTTGGCTATGCCCATTCAGCCAGGGAATAGCGGCGGCCCCGTCTTGGATTCTGACGGTCGCGTACAGGGCGTAGTGACGATGATGTCGCGTGAGAGCGCGAACATCGGATTTGCGATTCCGATTAACGATGTTAAACCCCTGTTACAAAAGCCAAACCCGATCCCGATGTCACGATGGCTGACGATTGATGCGATCGACAGCAAGCGATGGACGACGCTTTTTGGAGCAGAATGGCGCCAACGCGGAGGCCGAATCTTGGTAAGTGGTACCGGTCCAGGATTCGGTGGGCGGTCGCTATGTTTGGCTCAGGCCGAGCCGCCGCCACGGCCGTTCGAGATGGCCGTCAGTGTGAAAATGAATGACGAAGCGGGTGCGGCCGGCTTGGTCTTTCACAGCGACGGTGGCGACACACATTATGGTTTCTATCCAAGTAGCGGTCGCCTGCGGCTTAGTCGCTTTGAAGGACCAGACGTTCAAAGTTGGACCGTCCTACGAGAGGTCGCCTCACAACATTATCGCGCCAGTGACTGGAACGACCTCCGCGTCCAGATCGCAGATTCCAAGATTCGCTGTTTTTTAAACGGACATTTAGTCATCGAATCAACCGATATTAAGCTGGTCGCAGGAAAACTGGGTCTAGCCAAGTTTCGCCATACTGAGGCCGAATTCAGGCGTTTCCAAGTTTCTAATAAGCTCACAGACGTCGGACCAGAATCGCTTATCTCGGCAACCAAAAACAGTTTCGAACAACTGCCGAGTCTGTCCGAT
>JANNPR010000758.1:0-2839 GCA_031400345.1 Planctomycetota bacterium
GGGCAAAGTAGTGCAGAAGCCGTTCAACCACCCTGGCAAGCAGGATGGCGTTGGGATCGCGCAAGACGAATGGCGTTTCTTAGGGGTTAGTTAGCTGTGCCGCTTTGCCTCGTTGATATTGCTTCAAGTTCGGGACCTTGATTGGCTGCGCATCTTCAATGTCGAAGGCATTTGTGCTTGGCCAAAACATAATCTTGCGTGCCGCTAAATGTGCAGGTGCTCCCCCACCACTGGGAAATCGGTCGAGTATCGCCGAGGTACGTCCCGTGCCTTCCAGCACGAATTGATCCTTGGCCTCGGTATACGCCAGATGCTCGGCTTGCGCGCGGAATTCTTGACCCCTAATTTCGGCGTTTCCCCATGCTTCTAACTCGAACGCCGCGCGGGATTTGTCGGGCTGTTTCGGATCTTGAATGGTTCCCATCTCTCGCACGGCTAATTCGTGGCAACTGAGTGTGATGCTGTCCTGGCCAGCGGTTCGCGCGGCGCGTGGATCCAAGCGCTGAGTCCAATCCTCCACCGGTCCATAAATCGTATGGACGTCACCCAGGAAATGCAGCTCGCGGTGGTTGAGATTACCACGAATTCCATGTCGGAAGTCGGTCTCCAGGTATGTCAACTGGCGGCTCGGGATGGAGATGGATCGCAATGCCGTCGGAGTTTTGCTTAACGCATTCCCACCTCGTCGAATTGAGGAGACTCGGCCGGCTCCTTCGGAATGGATGTCGCCGGTAAGTTGGTCGATCGATAGATTCGGGGAATGCAGTTCATCAATTGAATCTTGGTTGCCGTCTTTGTTTAATCCAAGATTGCTCAATCTCACGCCATCGCGAAACTCAAATAGTCTGGCTGTTAGATCTGCCGACGGTTTTGCATTTAGAAAGTCGATTCGTTTCGACAACACAACATCCAGCGTTCCGCTTTGGGCCTGCATCTTCATGGATTGTCCGGTCCGCAGCAGAAAAGTCCCGTTGGTATTGACGTTGCCTGAGAAGGTGGCGGTTTGACCGTCGAAGTGCATCCCATTTTGCCAGACGACGACAACTGGTTTTTCGCCGACCGTTATGCCTTGTGACAGACTTCTGCCTCCGGCCGGTAGGTGCATTTCGCCAGCGTCTTCGATCTTCAGTGAGTTTTCACCCTGATGCAGCTGAATTTTGGCCCCAAGTAGGGTCATACCGCGAGCCGAAATCTTGGCGGGAGTTCCGGTTATCGTGGCCTCGGGATTGGTGGTGGCTCCTTGCTCGTATTGCACAACGTCGCCAGTCATGATGAACGATTCTCCGGGACGTTTTCCGCCCACTTGTTCGAACTTGACGCCCCCCGAAATGGTCGCTCGATCGACCACCATTGGCTCACCGAGCACCACTTCAACCTCTACCAGGCGACCCGTTAGATCGAAACTTGCGGACGGCAATCCAGAGGATGAGCCTTTTTCCTGTTGAATGGATTTGCTGAAAAGTGGCGGAACGGACTTGGCTTGTTCCTGGGTGGATTTAGCACCGGGCGGTGGCTGCCTGAACCAGACGCGTAATTCGTCCGATCGGTCGGTGAGTTTCGCGGACGTCAATTGAATATTTCCTCGTCCCAGCATTCGGTCGGGGACGATCGTCACACGTTTAGCTGCCGTAGAAGTGTTTGCGGCCGAGGTTGGCTGTTGGACCTCGAGCAGGTAGAAGTGAAGCTCATCGCCAGTTAGCTCACCCATTCCTCTGATGGCCAGCCGTGCATCACGCCGAAGGGAAATCACCTTGTTCTGTTCGTGAGGCTGAATGGAGATTTGATCGTTCCAGCTCGCCTCAACGGTTCGATCGCCGTCCTCAAGTTTTACCTTGCAGTATCCTGGTCCGGTCGCGAATAAATGGCCCAGTCGTCCGTCGTCGAGGATTTCATATTCCATCGACGGCGACTCTATCTCGGCGCGCGAATCTTGAATTCGGGCTGCTCCATTCTTGTCTTCTAGGTGAACCCGATGAGTCTTCAAGTTGTATTCCAACTTGTTACCGCGTACGAGCGCGCCAAGTGATGGAATTCTCAGCATCGCCGGAAAACCAACGGCTACGATTCGCTCGGGTTCAATGGCCCAGCCTTTTTTCTCTCGTTCGCCAGTGGTTGCGTTTGCGTCCGGCCTGGCACCTGCCGACGGGAACAGGAAATGAATTTCCAGCATCCCGCAGCTGAGCTGATCTCCAGGTCCGTCGGATTTCAAACAAACAACCTCCACCCGATCGTCGAATCGAGCGAAACGTTTCTCGAGGTCCAACTTGAATGGTCCGCTGCAAGTGACTTCCACGGGAATGGTCTGAGCAGCCTGTTCCTGCTTGTTGACAGGCAGATCGCCGAGCTGATTGAGCTTTGACAAAAAACTTGGCCCGCCCAGCGGATTTCCTTTGGATGGTACCTGCAATGACAATTTTTCGAGATGGACCAGTTCCATCGATTTAATTCCAACAGCCTTGATGCCGTCCTTAAGTTTGGTCAGTCGGGGACCCGTGTTGTTGAGCGTGATGATCAAGTCACTACCGACCGCGATATTGGGGCCGAACCGCATGCGAACTTCGTGGGGAGTCCAGACTCGTCGTTCATCCATCTGCACGTTTCGCGTCGTAATCAGCAACTCATCGTCGGCGCTTGGCGTCGAGGGTGGACTGCGGATGGTAATTTCGCCCGTAAGGCGCGCCGCAATGAGCCGTCCCAACTTAGCCCGAGTGAGATGTGCCCCTCCATCGAATTGAACGATTGCGCCCTCGGGGGCCTGCAGAATTACTGGGCGCCCAGGCTCACCACCATCTTTGCCACCGGCATAGAAGACAAGGGTGCATGGCTTGAGCTCAAGCCG
>JANNPR010000765.1:0-4370 GCA_031400345.1 Planctomycetota bacterium
CGCCTCTTTTCTTCGGCATTTCCATTAGGAAGATCAGCGAAGATTAGTGTTCCTTCCGCAATCGGAATTTGTCGTGCGAATTGACCGCTAGCGATTTTAAGTATGTCGAATCAGAAACCATAGGACAGCACAGATATCGTAGATATGATTTACACAACCTAAATTGTGACTCGGTATGGATGCTAATCGATGCCCGAATTCTACCCGTTGACATAGTATCGGACGATGTACCTTTATGGTTGTTTCTGCGCGCCACGAAAACTCACATAAGTTTTTTCGAACTGGTGTGCGACATCATTCAGTCGACGCTGGATGGCCTCGGAAGTGCTCCGAATTAAGGCGACATGGATTCGATACGATACTCGCGAAGGAATGAAACCCCCGTGACCCTGCTCTATACCAATCCATGTTTCCTGGATCACGAAACTGGCAACCATCCTGAAAAGCCGGCAAGGCTTGCGCGGATATCTGAACATCTGAAGACCACAGCACTGGACACTGCCTGCGTTCGGCCAACTTGGTCTCCGGCTTCCTTGGAACGACTGAACCGGCTGCACGATCCGAAGTATGTAGCGGCCGTAGAAGAATATGCGCGAAAGGGAGGTGGCCGGATTGAGTCGGACACGGTCGTCAGTCCTAAATCCTATGACGTGGCTCGCCAGGCCGCAGGTGCCGTTTGCGATGCCGTCGAACGCGTTGTTCGCGGCGAAGATTCGCGGGCCTTATGTCTAGTCCGTCCACCCGGACATCATGCTCTAAAAGCCGAAGCGATGGGTTTCTGTCTGTTTAATAACGTGGCGATAGGAGCACGAGTAGCGGTCGATGAGTTGGATTTAGAGCGTGTGCTAATTGTGGACTGGGATGTACATCATGGCAACGGAACCCAAGACGCATTTTGGAGCGACGGCCAGGTGGGATTCATATCGATCCACCGCTCACCATTTTATCCCGGAACAGGGGATCGAGAGGAAACGGGTACCGGCAAGGGATTGGGAATGATCCTTAACTTGCCAACTCGTTTCGGAACGTCGCGATCCGATTATCGGTCGGCATTTACCAATGCCATATCGACATTTGCGGACAAAGTTCGTCCGCAGTTGATCATCGTTAGTGCCGGATTTGACACCCACCGCCTCGACCCCATCGGCTCGTTGGGTCTGGAAACCGAAGACTTCACTGAGCTAACCCAGAACGTCGTGCAGATTGCCGACGCTCACGCGAAGGGCCGCATCGTGAGTGTCCTTGAGGGAGGCTATAACATCGAAGTACTACCACATTGCGTGGAGGCCCATTTACGGGCGCTGATGCCGAAGATGAAGTCCTAGTGCAGTCTGGTCGCTGCCGCTATTTTTCGTTGTTGTCAAGCAAACCCAAGCGGGCCATCCAGTTTCCCTTCTGCGTACCTTTTTGACCGGCCTCCTTTCCGCCTGAGAATTGCATCGAGGCTTTTTCAGACTCTAGCTGACGGATTTTTTCTTCCAGTGCCACTCGCTCTCGAGCGATTTTGGCTCGTTCAATTGAGATTTCAAGCTCGGCCTTCCCCATCTTGTCGCGCCATTCGCCCTGTAGTCTACGAAGCGTGTCGCGTTCTTCTATAACCAATGTGTCTTGGTCGATGATCTGCGCAATCGCCGCAGCACCGATGGCAACTCCACCCACGTTGGAGGACTGTTCGTGCAATAGAGTTTCCAGCTCGTGAATTTGGCGATCCTTGTCCGCCACAATTTGGTTTGTGCATTCAATGATTTCGGCCACCGTCCGGCGCTCCTCGTCGCTTAAGCCCGAGTCGGCGTCGTTTTCCGATTCCATTTGAGTCAGGAACTGCTGCTTAAGCGTTTCCCAATTTAGTGGGCCACCTGCATCATTTACACGCGCCAGTGGCGGTGGTGCTGGACGATTCCTCTTTGCTTCGTTCCTGATCGCTTTGGCGTCTTGTACGGCGCGGGTTGCTATGGCGTCGACTGCGGCGCGGTTTGCGGTGTCCAAGGCTGACTGATCTTGGCCTTCGCGAAGTTGCACTTCACCCGCCTGCAGAGCACTGCGTTGAATGGCAATTTCCTGAAGCTGGGAATTCAGTTGGCCAAACAGCTCGTCGCATGTCCGTTCCATTTCCGCGCGACGTTGTTCCCAGGCAGTTTGCCGAGTCTCAAATTGCCGCTCACGGAGTATCAGGTCATTACGCTTTGCTTCCAGTTCTGCAGACAGATGCTGGCATGCCGTCGTAGATTCCTTATTTGAGGTTCGGTCTTGTTCCAATTCATCGATGGCCCGTTGAACTTGTTCGATCAGTTTGACTTCGATCGAACGGATTCGTTCGCGCTGGTCGTGCAAAAGTTGTCGCGCTTGCTTGCGTTGGTCGCGAAAAACGGCGACAAACGAATCCCCCGCTAGATTGGGCGCTTGCCCTGGGGTAGAAACGGGTTGCGGATCTCGACTAGTCATAACAGTGAATAGGTTAATGTACACCATTGTCAAACGGTCGGAAGGAATATGCCGAACGTAGCGCTTGATCGGTCGGATCCGTCCAAACCACGCTGGAATGTGCCTTGGTGGAAGGGTGCCAAGGGCTCCCACGACGTGTATCCGACGTGCCCCGCGGAAACTATGCTGAAGCTGGTTTATTTTTAAGGAGCCAGAACATGTCGGGCCGCAACCGGTTTTTCGCATTGGCGGTTTTGATTTGGCAGCTAATCCTACCCATTTCTGGAACCTCGCAGGGGGATGAGCCTCGCCGCCCCACCAATCGGCTCGCCAAAGAGACCAGCCCCTATTTGCTTCAACATGCTCACAATCCCGTCGATTGGTACCCCTGGGGTCAAGAAGCACTCAAAAAGGCCAAGGCCGAAAACAAACCCATTTTTCTGTCCGTCGGCTATTCCAGTTGCCATTGGTGCCACGTCATGGAACGTGAGTCGTTCACCGACGAGGAAATCGCAACATTTTTGAATCAGCATTTCATCTGTATCAAGGTAGATCGTGAAGAGCGACCTGACGTCGACGCCATTTATATGACAGCGGTACAGGTCTTTAGCCAGCTTACGGGGGGTGGGCGCGGGGGCGGTTGGCCCATGTCCGTATTTTTAACTCCAGAAACGGAACCATTCTTTGCTGGCACCTATTTCCCGGCCCGAGACGGGGATCGCAAGGCTGCGACAGGGTTTTTTACCATTGCCAAACGCATTCAGGAAATCTGGACGAAGGAAGAAGCGCGGGTACGAGAGGATGGAAAAACCCTTACGAAGTATCTCAAGCTGGAAATGGAACGCCGCAAGACAGACGTCTTGGTGCCCCTGGATTCCAAAACCGTTGCCGCGGCGGCTTCTCAGTTGTCGCAGCAATTCGACAGCGAACATGGTGGCTTTGGTGCCGACCAAGAAAATCCCCATCGACCTAAATTTCCCGAGCCTTCCAATTTGGTTTTTCTACTCGAGCGAGCTCGGCGAGGCGATCGCCAGTCGCAGCAGATGCTGGAAACGACGCTCGAAAAAATGTCGCTGGGTGGTATCCGAGATCACCTAGGAGGCGGTTTTCATCGCTACAGCGTGGATCGTTTTTGGCGCATTCCACACTTCGAAAAAATGTTGTACGACAATGGTCAATTGACATCGGTCTATGCCGAAGCCTTTGACCTGACGAAGAGGGATGATTTCCGCCGAGTGGTCGAAGAGCTGCTCGAATTCGTGCAGCGCGAAATGACGAGCCCCGACGGTGCATTTTATTCGGCAATCGACGCCGACTCGGAACATGAGGAAGGTAAGTTTTATCGTTGGGATGCGGCTGAGATACAGGCCATTCTTGGCGAAAACGATTCCAAGCTGATTTCGCAAGCATATGGCCTGAACGAACCTGCTAACTTTGAAGAGCACTTTCACGTGCTTCAGCTTTCTCAGCCCTTATTGCAACTAGCTCAAAAGCGCAAACAAACAGAATCGCAGCTCGACGCAATTCTTGCTCCGCAACGAAAACAATTGTTGGACGTGCGTGATCGGCGGCAACGACCCATGACCGACGTCAAGATCATTACGGCTTGGAACGGCTTGATGATTCGCGGTTACGCGGATGCGGGGCGTTTGTTGGAAAACGATAAGTACACCAGAGCGGCAGAACGCGCAGCGAATTTCGTGCTCACCAATCTTCGGACGAAAGAGGGTGAACTACAGCGCACGTATAGTCAAGGCCGAGCACGTTTGAATGCTTACTTGGACGATTATGCGTTTCTGGTCGACGGACTGGTCGCTTTGCATCGCGCCACTAACGATGCCCGCTGGCTGAACATGGCAGCCGAACTGACCGACAGGCAGATTGAATTGTTCTGGGACGCAGACCAAGGCGGATTCTTCTTCACCGCGAATGATCATGAAGAACTGTTA
>JANNPR010000772.1:0-3069 GCA_031400345.1 Planctomycetota bacterium
AAATGATGCGCAGCGGGATTGGGGACGGTGAGGCACTCGTAAAACTTGTTTCGCCGGATAATCCGGAGGCGGTCTGGATCATCGTCCACGGCCTGCTCGACATTGCCGACATGGACGATGACCGGATCAAGAGCGGGGCACGGCTTGCGCTGGGAGCGGTCGCCACCGCCATTCGAGACTGGCGAGCCGCAGCGGAGAATAGCGCACCGCAACCAAAAAGGTAGGCAAAAGGAGTGTCTGCCAACTGCCGACTGCCGACTGATTGTTGACAATCTTTTGCCTTAGCAGTAGGTTCCGCGTTTTCATCGAGTTCCGCATTCTTACCCGTAAGCCATTCGCATGACGCCTACTCGCAAAGGGTCCTTTCGCTTCGCCCGCATTGCCGGAACCGATCTATTCCTGCACTGGTCCTGGTTTGTGGTCGCCGTGTTTTCGATTCGAAACCGATCCCGCGAATATTCTTCGCCCATTTGGAACGTGCTGGAATACTTGGCGTTATTCCTAATCGTGCTCCTGCACGAGTTCGGGCACGTGCTGGCTTGCCGACAAGTCGGAGGCAAGGCAGATCAGATAGTCCTATGGCCGTTGGGTGGCGTAGCCTATGTCGATCCGCCACAGCGACCGGGCGCAACGCTCTGGAGCATTGTCGCCGGGCCGCTAGTCAATGTGGTGCTTACACCGGTGCTCGTTGGCCTCGTTGTGCTAAGTAGTTTGCTCGGCTGGACCGAAACGATGCCTAGCCTGGACAAATTGCTCAAGGCAGTTTTGACCACCAACGTCGTGTTGCTGATCTTCAATTTGTTGCCGATCTATCCCCTCGATGGTGGTCAGATACTTCGATCGCTGTTGTGGTTCGTGTTGGGTCGTGCACGCAGCTTGATGGTAGTGACCGTGATTGGGTTTGCTGGTGTGGCGGCACTGATCGGATTTGCGGGCTTGGCGGCACTGACCGAACTCGTGCCCCCGGCACAGTCGATTTGGATTGGCATCATGGCAACTTTTATTTTCTTGACTTGCTTTCAAGGCCTGATGCATGCTCGGGCGCTGAGTCGCACAGCGAATGCGCCACGCCATCAGGAGTTTGCCTGCCCCAGCTGCAAGGCAGCGCCACCTAAAGGCACCTTCTGGGGATGCGGTAATTGCCGGGCCCAACTTGATATTTTCGAATCACGAGGCACGTGCCCGAAATGCGGAGCGCAATTCGCCAAGGCAATATGTATCGACTGCGGTGGCCAGTATCCGATCGATCAGTGGATGCCATCCGTGGTTTAGGGCCAGTCCTACTTTCGCAATTTGAATTGGACCGATCGGTCCGATCCGACTCATCCGTCCATCGCGTGACAACCATAACCTGAGAAAATCGGTATAGACGCATCCACCCGATTCAATCAACAGCCGGGCGATCCGGGAGAGGTCCGAAGTGGCGCAATTTATCAAAATCGGCACCGTGCCAGCATGAGCCAACCCCAGCGCCCTGTTGCGATGATCTCGCTTCTTGCGATGCTCACCTGGTTGAATGTTTTGAACTTCGCCGACCGAACTTTGCTAGGCAACCTCGCTAAACAAATTTCTGACGACCCGGACCTAAACATTTCTTACGAAACGATCGGGTTTCTCACCGGATATGGCTTCATCATTTTTTATACATTTATTGGAATCGGAATGGGAGCACTGGCGGATCGCTGGCATCGGATGCGATTGATTGCGAGCGGCTTGGCGCTGTGGAGTGCGTTGACGGCAGCAACAGGGTATGCTCGCACCCTCACGCAGATCGCGGTTTGCCGTGCCTTTATTGGCGTGGGCGAAGCAACCTTGACGCCCGCCTCGTTGTCCATACTTGGGGAAACGTTTCCTCCACGACTGCGGGCCTTCGCATCGGGAGCGTACTATGCCGGAATTCCGCTAGGCGCAGGCATCGGCATGATTGTCTCGGGATACTTGCTACCGAATTACGGCTGGAGGGGCTGCTTCGTCATCTTGGGCGGACTGGGGATGGTGTTCGTTCTGCCGTTACTCTTCCTGCCTGACCGCGCGCGCCAGTTTGTGGCATTATCACCCGAGCGCATGATCGGACAGGATGCACGCGTTTCAAAAGCAGGGGCGCTGCGACCGTAGCTGTGGACGTTACGCCGCTCACCCGCATTGGTGTGCACCATTCTTGCCGCGTCGCTCGCCGTGTACGCTCAAGCGTCGGGCCAGTTTATCTTGACATGGCTGCAACGCGAACGTGGGATGACATACGGCGGGGCGGCCATCATGGGTGGCTGGCTTTACCTAATCGGCGGGACACTAGGAAGTTTTTGCGGCGGACTGCTGAGTGATTGGTTCCACCGTGTGCTGCCCAGTGGGGGACGCTTGTGGTTCCTGGTTTGCGTCAACATTGTGTTTGCGCCGGTGGGCGCGTTGTTTTATCTAAGTGACGTCAACTCGCTAAGGTTCCAGTTACTGTGGGCGGCGACGTCCTTTGGATTTATGGTTTGGTACGGTGCTGCCTATTCGACGGTCCAGGAACTCGCTCCGCCGCGAAGCCGCGCAACGGCAATCGCGTTGATGATCTTCAGTGTTAACTTCCTCGGAGCAGGACCGGGACCTTGGGTGACCGGCTGGCTAGGCGCAAACCTGGAACGGATTCTATCCGAGCAAGGAGTCTTGGCCAGATTGATTACTCCGGTCCTCGATTGGTTCCATATCGAACCGACTCAGGGTTTTACATTCGCCTTACTGCTGTCGGTCGGCGTGGCCTTTTTGGGTTTACCACTGAATATGATCGCGGCAATCCGCTACCGGCGAGACTTGGAATTGGTGACAGATGTGTTCCCTGCAGGTCATGCCAACATGGGTGGCACGACCCCGACGACAGGAGCGTAAGAAAAGAAAGCCAGTTAGGCGTCTCCGTTGCCGTCGTCAAATATCTCGTCTGCCAATCGGCGGTCCATAATACGCCCGTATTCATCCAGGCTGCGTCGTTGGCCAAATGTGTGCCAAGCGCTAATTTCCTTAAGCTCGGGCATGATTTCGATGAGTTGCTCACACATCATGGTTGCCATACGTTCGATGGCGACCGATTCT
>JANNPR010000775.1:0-2469 GCA_031400345.1 Planctomycetota bacterium
TGAATCGGGTGAGCGGGGCGATCGAAAGAGCCATAGTTGCTAAAGCCTATTGGCAATTAACGGATTCGGTTATGGCTTACCATATGGCAGCTTCCGAAGCGCGATTTCTCGAAAGTTTGCCAGATTCGAATGCCGCGGTCGACGCTGCGCAACTGGACGCCGCCCGAACCGATGCCATCGCCGGTGAATCGGAAGCATATCGCGCGGTGATCGATGCACAGTTTGCGTTGACAAATATTGCACATTTGAACACCAATGCATTGCCTGTTCCGGCCGACTCACCATTGGTCGCGGCCTACCGTACGCGCGTCACTGAACTATTTCCCGGCGAGTCTGCACCACGTGATTTGCGACGTATTGATCGGATATTGCCAATGCTGCTGGAATCGATTCATCAACGAGCCGACGCCATCGAATCGGCTCTGCAAGCCAGTAAATTGGTTCGAGATAGCTACGGTGCCAGCCAGGTTTCTGTTGACGTTTTACTGCGTGTTCACGGCAACTTATACAAGCAGCGGCGTGCATTTCTCACCGCGGTTATGCGATACAACAATCACATTGCAGACTATGCAATGCAAGTCGCCGGAGGGCAGGCTTCATCCGACCAGGTTGTGGCGATGTTGATCGGCCGTTCGCGCCGCGCACCGCTGCGGGGATTGGAGCCGGACGCCCAGCCCGTAATGGCAAATGCTCCTTTCTCGCGAGGCGGCTTTTCATCGGAAGAATCGCAACCTGAGGGCTTGTCACAACGACCAACGCTGAACCGCTGAAGCTTCCATCATAGCCCCCCCCGCGTCGGCGGAAGCAAGTGCTTGCGAACCAGATGATTCGATCGTACGGACCCGTCCCCGTTTGGACGACCGGTTGACGGGTTGCTTGAGCCACTTGGGCGCCACATCTATACTGGTGACCCCTAAAGATTATCACCAACTGCGCGACGTGAAGATAACGCTACATGAAATTCTACGACAAGTTTCAAAACCTCATTGTTATGGCAATCGCCGACGGTAACTTGAGTGAAGGAGAAATTCGATTTCTATCGGAACGCTGCAAGCGCTGGGGGATGAGTGACCATGAGTTCGGCCAAGCCATCGAGTATGCCTTGCGCGCTGATGCCATTTTGACCATTCCCACCAGTCACGACGAACGTGTAGATTTGCTTAAAGAACTGATTCAAACGATGGCCGCCGACGGTGAGTTGGCCGAAATCGAAAAGCAGCTGTTCGCGGTCGCGGCGGCTCGGATGGAGCTGCCTGATGGGGAACTCGGCAAGATCATTGATTCGATTCTGTAGCGGCCATAGGTCAAGGCGATTGCCTCGACACTCGAATTGCAGCTGCCTCCGCCAGGCGGCAAAGGGAGTTTTCTCGACCCTTCGCTTTGTTTCCGTTCTGCTCACGGCAATATCGTTTTGTGTGACAATCGGATTGATGAATGTGTACCTGGGGGCGAATGTTTCCGCGGATGTCGACGACGAGGATGGACTTCGGTCGGGGTTGGTAGGCGACTATCGAATGCAATCGCTTCACAATTCCCCGAGGCGCAAGCAAGGTCAACAACAGGACGCTTTAGCGCCTAAAGTGCGCCGAACGGATCCACAAGTTTCTTTCGCATGGAATGGAGCGAATCCTGATCGCCGTTTGCCTTCGGGGCCGTTTGAGGCGACATGGCGGGGCTTTTTGCGCTCGCAGTCGCAGGGACCCCATACTTTTCATGCATTTGTTGCCGGGCGAGTCCGAGTTGAGCTCAATGGAACCAAGTTACTCGAAGGGTCTTCGGCGGAGCCGCGCTGGATCTCGTCGGATCCGGTGGAATTGACCTTTGATGACCATCCGATCGCCATTGAATTCCAGTCTCTTAATCAACAGGCACGAATCTCCCTGTTTTGGTCTGGGCCACAGTTTCAGCTCGAGCCTATTACGGAGCGACAGTTTCTACACAACCCGGCTGATGCTACTGTCGATCATTTCGAGCAAGGCGAACAATTGGTGCGCGCTCTTCGCTGTGCCGCATGCCACGCCATCTCCGGCGAGCCGTCTCCTTTGCCGGCACCGTCACTTACGTTCGCAGGTCGAGATCTAGATCCAGATTGGCTTCTCAACACCCTGTCTGGACAACACCCGTCGAGCGGGACTACCCAATCTCGAAATATGCCCCACTTTGGCCTGTCTTCGGATGACGGTCGAGCCTTGGCGGCTTTCATTTTGAGCTCGGCAAAAAAGGAATCGAAAGACTCAAAGTTAGACCCCAAAGCAAGCGCTGCCGAAGGGGAACAGCTCGTGCACACGATGGGCTGTTTGGCGTGTCACCAACTCGGAGACTTGGGTACCAACAACCGGTTCGGGGGTGGCGACCTAGCCCATATCGCGGATAAAAGACCTGCCCCCTTTTTTTCCGAATGGCTGGACGACCCGGGCGCAATTAACCCGCAGCACCGTATGCCCGTTTTTGAACTCTACAAACGAGAGC
>JANNPR010000455.1:0-1816 GCA_031400345.1 Planctomycetota bacterium
TCGAGGGGGGCCTCGGCGACGGCGGTCGTACCGGCGTGACTCGGTCGACCGTGACGAGGATTCAGTTGCCGTTATGAATCCCATCGCGCGATCTAGATCTTCATTGGCAGTGGATGGGAAGAATTGAGCTAAATACCACTCGCGCAGTCGTATCGGCCAGAGATCCTCTGAGCTTAATTCATATGTCTTCCAAAAAAACTGCTCGGTTTGCTGGAAGCGGCCTGTCATGTCGTACAGTTTCCACAATAACGCGTAGGCCTCGATATTCTGCGGATCGATTTTCACCGCGCGGCGCAACGCGGCTTCCGCCTGACCCGGACGACTGAGAATCAAGAAATTTAATCGACCTTCTTGAATTCGTGCCTGTGCACCAAACGGGGACGTATCCGCGATTGCCCGCAAATGGTGTAAAGCCTCGGGTGTTGAAGTCTCGGCGTTAAGAAACTCGTCCTTAACCAAGGCCTCCGCCAACAACCATCGAGCGCGGTCATCGGTCGGATAGAGCCTGCGATACCATTTCAGTTCCGCGCGGACTTGCTTCCAAAGGCCACGAGATGCCAATTCCGACGCTCGCCCCCACCCTCCATGCACGTAGTAAACAGCGCCAATCGACATTACGACAGTGATAGCCAGCGTCCATATCCATCGGCGTCGATTTATTCGTCCTAGTATAGTCATTGGGCATAAGTCATTGGGGCACAGTCATTGAGCTCCTACTGGCAACGATTCAGGAGCTTGCCCTTCGTAAATGCGCCAATAGCGATCGCCATCAAGATTTGCGAACTCGTCAATTCGCCCGGATGGCCAATAGATCTGGACCTTGGCTTGAAGATGGTTCCCCAACCCGACAAGCAGCCGCGGATCGTTGGATGCCAGATAGCTTCCACCAGCCTTAACGAACGAGGTGACTGTGAGGTCGTCTGTGGTCACTACAACACGGCCGCCAATGGGAGGGATACGAGAATAGGTCCGCAAGTCAAAGCCAATAAAATGGCGATCGGTCTTGGTTTCGTTACACAGCAGAGTCACGGGTCGATTTAGATGGGTAACTAAAATATCTAAATCGCCGTCTTCGTCGTAGTCGCCGCTCGCAGCGCAACGGCCCAACCATAGATCGCGAAAATAGGGTCCTGCGAGATCGGATATGTCATCAAACCGACCTCGGCCGTCATTCAGCAGCAGTTGCGGCCGCATTGCGTTCGGACTTTGTTCCGGCCCTAAGACGTGACCATTAGCCACAAACAAATCGTCCCGACCGTCACGATTAAAATCAAATGGCACAGTACCAAACCCCAAGAATTCAAAACTGCAAGCGGCCACGCGTGTGCGACGACTGTCATCCGCGAATAACAAGTTACCGAGGTTGTGGTACAGCGTATTCTTTTGTTGGTAGAAGTGGGTCAAGTAAATGTCCGGGAATCCATCGCCATCGAAATCGCTCGCCGAAATGCCCATGCTGGCTTCATTCTGTCCATTGTCCGACACCGCGCACCCAGAAGCGACAGCAACGTCGTGATACAGTGGAGCCTTATTCGGCGACTTAGTCTGTTCATGCGTATGACGGCGAGTGAACAAGAACTTAGGCGCCATGTCGTTGGCGACAAAAATCTCCGGAAGTAGGTCCAAATCAAAGTCGAGTGCCACCACTGCCAGGCCCTTGCCTTTGTCAGCTTTAAAACCTAGAGCCTCGCCGGATTCCACGAAATGTCCATCGCCCGCGTTCAGGTACACGACGTCGTCAACCGCCGAGTAATCCCCCGGCCCACAATAGCCGGGAACATTATCGTAGTTGCAGATGCGATAGTTACTAAAGGAA
>JANNPR010000811.1:0-3198 GCA_031400345.1 Planctomycetota bacterium
AAACAGTCCCATGGTGAACGCTCCAGAGTCTTACGCATCGTGATGTCGTGAATTCTATTGCCCAGCAACGCCGCGATTCTATCCGCCGCGCCATGGAGAAGCCAGTCACAGCAGCTTCGATAATCGACACACTCCTAATAATCGATCGGCTCCATCGATCCGCAAATATCGATTCCATCGGATCTCCTTCACGCCAGATGACCCTGGCCAGAAACTCGCCTACATTCTTCCCCATCCTACCCTTCGTGCGAGGTAGGTTTTGAAGTTCCGATTCAGTTCTTGAAAACCGTCGAAGAACGGCGGTCGATCCGCCTATGGGTTGGACTCGACGACTTAACTTGACAGGCCCCCGATGCAAAACGCTACCGGACCATCGATTTCATATGAGCCAAAGTTCAAATGGCACTACGTTTACTTCATTCTGGCAGCTTTCAATTTGGCGACGGTGCTGTTTAGCGTTTATTTGAACAATCAGATGCTGGAGGTTTACAAGACCTCGGTCGATGAGGAGCAGAAGTGGTCCGAATACACCGCGCACTTGTCGGAACTGGTGGAATTGGCCGGATGCGTCGACGCTCCGGCAAATCAAGTTTTTGAATCGCGAGATGTTGCCGGCGAGTCGCAACGGCTGGCCCGAGAGTTCGGCAAGTATCAACAGATGTATCGCGTTGTCTGTCGGGAGATTGAAACGAGCGTGCCACGGCACGTTTCTCAACCCCTTCTCGAGTCGTTGGCGAAGTTCAATGTCTGTGTACTTGAAATCGAAAGCAAAGCGCAGAGCGTCTTTGTGTCACTTAATGAAGGGGACGAGCTACAAGCGGCCAGACACATGGCGGCCATGGCCCGGGCCCTTTCAGAAGCGTTTTCGGAAAACATGCGACTGCGACATGGTGTGCAAGCGGTTCAAAAGGAAACACTGACCAACCACATGCGGCATGCCAGACAGTTGGCCAATTATGAACTCAACTTAGTCGGTATGGTTGTGGTCGGGGTGTGCTTGGCGTGCCGCTTTGGATTTCATCTGTCGCGCCAATTCACCAAAGCAGCGAAGTTGCATGAAGAGACGCACGCCGCCATTGTCGCCCAACATGACGACCTCAAGATGTATTCCACTAACCTCGAGGCTGCGAAGCAAAAACTGCAAGAGCAGACCAGCGAAGTTATACAACAAGCGGATCTGCTTAAAACGGCACAGGAGAAGGCGCAGCAAGCCAATTTGGCCAAGAGCCAATTCTTGGCAAATATGAGCCATGAAATCCGTACGCCACTCAATGGCGTCATCGGAATGCTCGACCTGCTGGTTGGCACCGAATTGCAGGATCGCCAAAAGAGATTCTGCGATATCGCTCGATCGTCGGCCGGGACCTTGCTCGGACTGGTCAACGACATACTGGACTTCTCCAAGATCGAGGCCGGAAAACTAGAGCTCGAACATCTTTCCTTCAACTTGCAGCTTCTACTGGAAGATGTCGCCGAAATGTTCAGTCACCGGGCTAGTGCCAAGAATCTCGAACTGTCCTGCCATGTTCGCGCCAATGTGCCGACCATGGTCCGAGGAGACCAAGATCGAATCCGTCAAGTCATCACCAATTTGGTCAGCAACGCGATTAAGTTTACCGAGCGAGGTGAAGTGCGCATTCGCGCCGAATTGATTTGTAGTGATGGTGACGAAGCGCACGTCCGGGTGTCGGTGCGCGACTCGGGAATTGGCATTTCCGAGGAGAAACTCGGCCGGCTATTTTCGGCGTTTACCCAGGTGGATGCATCCACTACCCGAAAATTCGGTGGGACTGGATTGGGACTGGCCATCAGCAAACAGCTCATTGAACTCATGGGTGGACAGGTCGGCGCCAGCAGCCAGCTCGGTCAAGGTTCCACATTCTGGATCGTGTTGCCCTTGCCGATCGAACCGAATCCACCAAAAACGCTTCGCGTGGATCGCGACTCGTTCAGCGGAATGCACGTATTGGCGGTCGACGATATCGAGACAAATCTTGAAATCTTGCAAGAACGATTGGAAGGCTGGGGGATGCAGGTGTCCATCGCTCATGATGCTCCTAGCGCCCTGGAGATTATGCGCGGTTTCGCCGACGCAGGTCGTGAACTGTCCATCGTTATTTTGGACCATCAAATGCCGGTCATGTCCGGTTTGCAACTGGCCGACGCGATCCGCGAAGACAAGCGATTCGGGGCTACTAAGTTAGTGATGTTATCCTCGGACGACACCTTGGTGAGTCGAACTCGATGCCGCGAGCTAGGACTGGATGGATTCCTTACCAAACCCATTCGCTCATCAAGATTATTCAACGTAATCGCCGAGACGATTAACGAGGGAGTGGTTCCCGCCGCCAGCCCAACGACTTTTGCGGTCAACAACACGTTCCAGCCTACTCTCTCGGACACGTCAAAGGACAATGTCCGCATCCTTGTTTGCGAGGACAACGAAGTCAACCAAATGGTGACCTGCGAGATACTGAAATCGGGTGGCTTTGATTGCGAGATTGCCGCTGATGGTAGGAAAGGAATTGAAGCCTTGCGTCGGGGCGGTTTCTCACTGGTACTGATGGATTGTCAAATGCCGGAAATGGACGGCTTTGACGCGACAAAACAAATCCGCGAGCTAGAAATAGCCGGTGAGTTGAAACATGCCGTGGCGGGAGCTATTCCAATCGTCGCACTAACCGCCAATGCGATGAAGGGGGACCGCGAGAAGTGCGAAGCCGCGGGGATGGACGATTACGTTACGAAACCAGTCGATCGCCGAAGTTTATTGGCCTGTATTCAATCCAGACTTCATTTAAAAATCGACGACACAAAAATCATTGAAGCAACACGCGCACCTGTTCCGGCAGCAGCTCCCGACGGCGGCACAGTTTTTAAGATGGGCGACTTATTGGCGCGGTGTGCCGATGACCACGAGTTTGCCAATCGGCTGTTGCGAAAATTTCGCGACCGGCTCCCTGAGGATCGGAAAAAACTTCGCACGGCGGTGGTTAACCGTTGTCGCCACGATGCGGCGAGACTCGTGCACACGCTTAAAGGGACGGCTGGAAATCTGTCGGCTGTCGCACTCCGTGATGCTGCCGCAGGGGTGGAAAAGTCGCTTAAAGATGAGCATTGGGAAGGCACTGAAACCAGCCTGCAACGGCTCATCGACGAAGTCGATCGCTGTCTAAACGAGCTGTATTCTCTTTTGGG
>JANNPR010000815.1:0-3964 GCA_031400345.1 Planctomycetota bacterium
TTGATAGGTTCGCGATTTGCAGATCAATCGAGAAATGTGACGTACATCGAAACCGTGCTCGATGAACTCTTTCGTCAAATAGTCCAACAACTCCGGATTGGTGGCAGGATTGCCGGCTCGGATATCGTCGATTGGCTCCATGATGCCGATTCCGAACAAATATCCCCACATTCGATTGACATAACTGCGGGCGAAATAGGGATTGTCTTTCGAGGTGATCCAACTCGATAAAAGTTCTCGTCGGGTAGCACTCTCCTTGGCCGTGAAGGCGCAATTAAAGGGAAACTGAGGGGGAGCGACCTGACCGGTTCGTTCATGTACGACGTCGCCGGTCGTTTTATCGCTGACGACCTCATACATGGGTTTCGCGCCCTCGACGGCCGTCCCACCAATAGTCCCGTCACCACCGTTGGGATCACGTTTTAAGTCGATCTGAGCGAAATAGGCGGCTGTTTGGTAGTACTGGTCCTGTGTCCAGCGTTCGAAGGGATGATCGTGACACTTGTTGCAATTAAAACGCACGGCCAAAAACAAGTGCGTGGTGTTCTCCATGGTGTCTTCCGGCGTGCGCAAGACTTTGAAGTACGAAGCCGCCGGATTCTCACGATTGGATCCGGTAGCGGTCAGAATTTTCTGCGCGAATTGATCATAGGGGGTGTTGTTAGCAATCTCCGCTCGAATCCACTGGCGGAACGCAGCGGCTCCCTGCGGAGCCAGAAACTTGCGATTCACCTGCAGAAGGTCCGCCCATTTATTGGTCCAAAATTCGACATAGTCATCATTCCCGACCAGGCGATCGACTAGCTCGTCCCGTTTGACCTTGGTTTCTCGCGAATCTGCCAAGTATTCGCGCACCTGATCCACGGTGGGAGGCAGACCGGTGAGGTCCAAATATAGACGGCGAACAAATTCGGTATCGGAACACAATTCTGAGGGACGAATCTTGAGACCTTGCCATTTGGCAGCGGTGAGTTCGTCAATGCGGCTCCAAGTCGGCGGTTGTTCCCAGACAAAGCCGCTACGATCGCCCATGACCGTCATCGTTGTTGCGGCATAGGCACCTTCGTAGCGAGCCAGAACGGGGGCCTCACCACGACGCACCGCGGTCATGACCGCTTGGCGGTCGGCCGTGGCAACTTCACTATTGCCACTTTCAATGAATGCCTCGCGCGACACATCGCGGGTGTCGCCGTTCGAGTACGTAGCGATGACGCGCATTTGTTGCTTGGATCCGATTTGTTCCACTGTTGGATTCAGAGGCGTGACTTCGATCTTCGCAACTCGTGGGATGGCCAAATTGAGCTTGGCCCCGCTGGCGATCCATTCCCGAATGACCTTGTAATAGGCGTCATCTGGCTTAATCACCTGTCCACCGACGTGAGGTACTGCGCTCGTTGATTTAAGAAGCATGAGACTATCGTCTGGCGACGCCAAATTGACTCGGCGTGACGCTAAGTCGTCCGTCAACGCTCGAACGTCGAAGATCGGATCGTAGCCGCGCAGCGAAAGCTTGAAGCCATTCTTGCCTTTCGCAGAACCGTGGCATGTTCCTGCATTACAGCCTAGCCGCGATAAGATTGGATTCACGTCGCGCACAAAATCGACACTGGAGGCGACGGATGCGGCGGCAATCTCGGTCATCGACACCGGAGCCGGCGAAAACTCCTTGATAATGCTTCCACTTACAGCATCAATCAAACGAACGGTTCCATCGGTGCCCGCGGCGGCAACCACGGCACCGTCCGGACGAAAAGCGACCGCGTATACGCTGGACTGAGGTATCGCCGTTTTGGCAATTAGTTTGGAATCGGCCGTGTGGTACTTCTCTAATACCGCACGTTCCTCTGCATTTCGGTCGGAGGCGACTTTGCTATTGATCTTCTTAATATCCTCGGGAAGTGATGTATCAAATTCGTAGGAATAAACGTGGACTTCTCCGATCCCGTCGAGTGCCGAACCGGCGGCAATTCGCTTACCGTCTTTGCTCACGGCGACCGCAAACGTACGACCTGTCATGGCCGGCATTTTGCGAATCAGGTTGGCATCATCACCGATGACCCGATTGGTGATTCGGTGCATGCGATAGACTTTGACCTCGCTATCTGAGCCCCCCACGACGATTTCGTCACGAGTCGGATGACGGGTGATCGCCATAATGCCTCCCTTGAGAGCACCCGGAGTGATCGACGTAACATTATCGACAAACCGTTGCGTAGCCACTTCAGTAAGCTTGGTGGTCATATCTCTTCCGACAGATACCAAATGCGATCCATCGACTGAGAAGACGGTGTCGCGCACCCAATCGCTATGTGCCCCCTGATAAAGCACCTGTTCGCCCGTTACGGAATTGATGGCGCGGACGGTGTTGTCGGCGCAACCAAAGGCGATCAATTTGCCATCCGGCGACCAGCTTCCGCCGTACAGGGTGTCGAAGGTAACGGGCACTGAAAGCAATAGTTTTTTACTCGCAGTTTCCCAGACTTGCACTTCCCCGGTTCGTCCCGGCAAACCCCCGGTAATGGCCAACCGCGCGCTGTCGGGAGAAAATCGTACTGACTCGATACGCTCCGACATGCCCACCAGTCGGCCGACAAGTTCTGAACCGTCACTCTTAACTAACAAGACCTCGTGAAAACCGGCAACCGCAAATAGCTGGCCATCGGGTGAGAAATCAATGGACGTAACCACCGGCGGTCGTGAATAAATCGGCGGGTGTTCGACGTCGTACCTTTGCTGGGCGTTCGCCGGCGTATCGTCCGTCGCACCTTCCGAAACCCACTTGCGAATCAAGTCGATTTCCGCTGGCGACAACGGCGGCTTACCCTTTGGCATCTCGGCTTTGCCATCTTTGGGTGTGATTTGAGCAACTAGATTGCTCTCGTCCGGTTTTCCCGGCACGATGCCGACCTGGTTGGTCTCGCCACCCTTCAGCAAACGATCGAAGGCAGTCATCACGTACTCGCCATTTGCTTTGGCAGGTTGATGACAACCTTGGCATTGAGCCTGGAAAATGGTTCGCACCTGTTTGTAATAGCTGGTTTTCTCGACCACTCCCTCCGGCTTTGCGACCGCTTCGTCGGCTGTGACCGAGTATGCACTCAAAAAACAAGACAGCAAAAACGCCGGCAATCCGCCAACCGCCAGTCGAGTGCGACACATATTGCGAAACCTCGTGACTCTGTTCATAGAGAAAAACCCATCCCGCCAAACTCACCGGTGCGACACGACGTCGATTCCCGCCTTGCACGATCTACGGTGAGGGAGCGCCACAATCCATCGTGAATCGGCGCCCAAGCGTAAAAAAACTGCTTTAGCCAAATTTTGGTCAGTAGGTGTGTCGTGCCGGCAAAAACCTGCACGAGATCGGTAGGAGTGTAAACAGCCATCATTCGCTTAGCGTTAGTAAGCTGTCAACCACATTCATTACCCGTAATCAGCGATTCTCGTCTGGACGGGTCAGCTTTTCGATGCAGCGAACGAGAAAAACCAGCCTGGCACGCTCGTATTCATCCCGGGTATCTCAGGATTATTTACTGGGATAGATGTACAGCGTAGCCTTTCGACGTTTTTACGTCAATTTTCTGCGTCGTTTTAAATGGATGAATCACCAATTACAAGAGTCGACATTGAGCTAACTGCGGACATTTTGTACTCTCCGGCCTCTGGTACCGAGGCGGCAGAATTAAACTCACGCAGAGATTGTTTCTGCGAGCGGAAACGAAATTGGCCAGGGAATGGCCGTTCGGATAGTCACGCATTCGCCCCAACTTTCCACATCATCTGCTTGCCGTAGAGAGAATGGGAGTTCTCGCAACATGTCCAAAAGAGCGCTGATCACCGGTATTACTGGACAGGACGGGTCCTATTTGGCGGAACTATTGCTCGCCAAGGGATATGAGGTGCATGGGACTCACCGCCGTTCCAGCACCGATACGTTTGATCGAATCCAACATGTGCGAGAACG
>JANNPR010000841.1:0-10529 GCA_031400345.1 Planctomycetota bacterium
TGGACACCGTAGGCTGCTTGAATCGGACGGATCGGACTCTGCTAGATCTGACCCATCGCCCTCCACCCGTTACCTTTGCCTCCGTTCGATCTTGTAGCCAGCAAGTCTCATCATCAGGCCGCAGACAACAGCAGTTGTGGCGGCAAATGTCGCAATGCCGCTAAGCAATGGCCAAGGATCCACACCTTTAACGAACACTGCCAATGCGCCCATACTGGGTGCCAGAAATAGGACGACGAACAGTCGCCACCAACGATTGTCTTGACCCATGGCGGACCAAACGGATAGGGATCCGATCAGGGCGAAGCCGAAGACATAGGCCGCGATCACACCTTGTGGAATATCTGGCATTCGCATCCAGCTCGTGGCGCCCAAGATAATTGCCACAACCGTCGTCGTACCGAACAGTGATAACAAAGAAATTTGCCAACGTTTCTGCGTCGTTTGTTGAGCATGAGACGCGACAAGTCGTGGCTGCTCGACCAATCGGGCGCCACTGCGATGCGTCGCGATAAAGGCCGTGGCACATAACGCTAACTGTGCTCCCAGGAAACTCAACCACTGTTGCCAGTCCGACGTCGAACGCGCAGCCGCAGTCCACGCCAACACGACGACTCCAGCTACCCCCATCAAGACTCTCAGTAATGGCGGACGATAACTGAAAACCATCCAGGCGGCTAAACAACTAGTCTGGCCGATTACGAACCCCAAGCTCATAGGAGAACCCCAACTCATGGACCTGTTGGAATGACTGACGGCGATAGTCAAGTTCAGTAGACAGCAGGTTGTTACCAAAAGCCAAGACACGACGCGATTGTCGCGTTGCCTGGTTGGTAACGCGGATATTGTTTTTTCCGTCATGGCGAGCAAATGAATGGCCCGAAACTAAAGAATAGAAACATTCGGTGCTTGATTCCGTTGAAATCCGATACGCTGTTCCCCACAATGATAACCGTTGTTCCTCCGAAATTACGGTTTCGGCAACCCACTGAGGAGTTTTTTCACGCGTGTCCGATTCTTTGCAAGAGATTGTATGCTGTATGGGGCAACCGGTTGCTGGCAATCCCACTCAGTTCATGATGGAGAGGGCGTTTGCTGCCGCGGGCTTAGATTGGCGCTATCTCACCCTGGAAGTTCCGGCCGAAAGGCTTGGCGAGGCAGTTCGCGGCCTCCGAGCGATGGGGTTTCGTGGAGCAAACTTTACGATCCCCCATAAAGTCTCAGTAATCCAATACTTGGATGGGCTAAGCCCGGCTGCCGAAGCGATGGGGGCTGTCAACTGCGTCAACAACGTAGAAGGCAAGCTGATGGGAGAGAACACCGATGGCAAGGGCTTTGTGCAGTCTTTGCGAGACGTGATTGATCCTAACGGAAAAAAGGTGGTCGTTCTCGGTGCTGGCGGAGCTGCGCGTGCCATTGCGGTGGAACTGGCCTTGTGTGGCGTGGCGGAAATTCAAATTGTCAACCGAAATCCCCAGCGCGGTGAAGAGCTGGTCAGCCTGTTGGCAAGCCGAGTCCAAACAACGGCGGTCTACGTCCCCTGGCAGGGAGAATTTTCGGTTGACGCAAACTCGGAAATCCTCATCAATGCCACTTCGATCGGACTGGGCGACGAACAGACACGTGTCCCGGTGGTGGTGGAATCGCTTCCAGAAACACTAGTGGTCGCGGACGTCGTCTTCAATCCACCTCAGACACGCTTTCTACGTGAGGCCGCGTCACGCGGGTGCAGGACACTCGACGGACTCGGCATGTTGGTCAATCAGGCGGTGATTGGGTTCAAGATTTGGACCAATGTGGATGCCGACCCTTCCGTGATGCGCGAAGCGCTGGAAGAATTTCTTGAGATCTAGCCTTGCGAGTCGGCACTTAGTTGACCCCACGATTCACCAGACGAACTGCCCTAGCCCATCAGCGGTAAAGACGGCCTCAATGCGTCGTAACTTTGACAGTTTTAACGATTATGTAGGGCTACAACAGATTTGACTATCCGTCATGGCGCTTGACTGTGAGGTAGATTTTTATAAACGCATGCTGTCAATGGTCGACGATCGCACGAGTTCGTTTTGAAACTTTGGCGGCGGCTTGTACGAAGCTCCACATGGTCTTGAACAAAGATTCTGCCACATCCTAGAGGACGGTGACGTGCCCAGCAGCTTGGACAAAACGTTCAAGATTCTAGCCACTACGGCCAACGATACTGCAACCTCGGTATTGATCCGTGCCTTGGACGTGGCGGATCGGGTGATCCAAGAGCGTGCCGTGCGGGCAGTGCTTTCTCGACGCAGCTTGCCCGCGCATCGGGAGTTGCTACGACGTTGGCGAGACTTCGACGAGCACACCAAATCATTGATGAGCGAACAGTCTGGCCGAATGTCAGGCGCCATCCGCGAAGCCTTATTTAGCAACGACCGCGTACTCTGTGCCAGCGGTTGCGATGCAGCGTTGCGCGCCAGGGAATACGATTTGATGCCCACGCTAATCAATAGCGCGGAAGATCGCGGCAACGCTCAAGCTGAACTTGCCGCTGAGACGTTATTGGCCTTGGCTGACATGCTGGCAGGAGAGTTATCGAGGGAACGGGATTACGAACAAAGATTCGATCCGCAATTGGTTTGCCAATACGTTTTGGGGGCCCTCGAGCAATCCGTTATGCGCTTTGACCAACACAAACGACGTGAGATTGTTGAAGCATTTCTGTTGTTGATAGACTTTGATAATGCGACGCTCAAGGGGATTCTTCAGGATCCCTACGATAAATGCTACATGACTACCGTTGACTGTCTGGCACATAGTCCTCGCCCTGGGGTAATTCGCCTGTTAGTGAGTTATCTCAACGACCCTGGAGCGCCTTCTTCGACACTGAATGTCATATCGCGCCGTAAAGACTTCGATTTCGTGTCCCGCACGTTGCATTCCGTAACCGCGAATCCTTCGATCACGATTCAGAACAATTTAAAGAAAATCGAATCGTTACGATGGCTTCGCGATGATCTGTCGCTATTGTCCAAATTCGACGAAAACGAACAGTGTGCGGCTCTCGCAACCGTTTTGGCCTCTGGCATGAAACGAGTGCAGGCATTTGAAGTAGTACGCCATTTATTGAAATGGGGCGGCATGGCGGCACGTCGAGATGCGGCCAAAGCGCTGGCAGATTTCAAAGGGGCTGAGGCGAACGAGGCGCTATTACTGTCTCTGAACGATACGGATCCTCAAGTCATCGCCACCTTGACCGTACAGTTGCGTGATCGAGGAATCCCAGGGGCGATGTCGAGACTGATTGAGCTTCTGGACAATCCTTATGAAGAAGTGCGAGCTGCAGCTCGCGCTGGACTCTCTGAATTCAATTTTCCTCGATACCTAAGTGCATTTGATCTGTTAGACGATGAAGTTCGTCGTAACACCGGCTCACTCGTCAAGAAAATCGACTCGGACTTAATACCCGCATTAGTTCGTGAGCTGCGTGCCCCGTCACGAACGCGGCGAGCTCGTGCAATCGAAGCAGCTGTCGCGTTAAGTGTCGTACCTGAAGTAGCAGAAACGATCATTCACTTGCTGGGCGAAACGGATCAGTTTGTCCGCGTTCAAGCGATCAGGGCGCTCGCGAACTGCAACACGCAACAAGTCCGCAAAGTACTTCGAAGGATGCTCGTCGACCCGATTGACGTGGTGCGAGCGGAAGCGGAACTCTCGTTGCAGGTGCTTCTGGAAAACGGTTCCGCCGACAAGCCAAAGGTTGCAGTCGGTCCTACCTCCGAATCTGATTTATTGCCAGAGGCTTACTTTCAGGCGAAGACACTCTTATGAATCAACTTTTCATGCCGTGCCTATTGGGTGCAAAAAGTCTCATTCTGTTTGCGGGCCGATTCGATTATTCCCCAGGGACGATGCGCCGGGGATCTATGCCACTGAGCCAGGAACAATGGCTGATGATTTTCGTCGGGGCGGTGCTCGTATTCGTGCTGGCAATTGCTCTACCTAGGCTGTATTTGATGTGGTTACATGCTCGAGTCAATAGTCCCCAGATCCTCTTCATGCAGCTATGCAAAGCACACGAACTCGAACGTGATAGCATACTTCTGCTCCAAGAATTAGCAGTTTGTCGGCAGCTCGTGAATCCATCTCAGCTGTTCGTGGACCCCCGCTATTTCCAGCCTAACGGTTTGTCGGACACGCTTAGCCAGCGCCACCAAGATCTGATAAGCCTACAACAATTGCTGTTTTCCACGGCGGTCTAAACACGGCACCCGTTGCAATATGCACGCTCCGTATGCCGTCCATCAACGGCACTGGAGTGTGCCTACTACAGCCGTCTCGGGGACGTGCCACCCAGTGGGTACCTTTCATATTTTCTTTCGTTAGTTTCGTAAATTTCGTGGTTTATTCTTGACCCGATGGAGTTCGGTGACACGCGGGCACCCTGGGCACGAAATTACGAGTAAAATGAAACTCGTTTGAAAGTTCTGGAACGTCTCGTGGGTCAACTGCTGCAGCGTACCAACGTTTAATTCACAGGGGACGATGTCTTTGTTAGAGGAAATCTTGAACCTCAATCGACTATTTCCGCAATCTCGCCGTTTCGCTTTCGTCTGCCTATTCTTAATCGGTGACGCCACGATCACGTCAAAATGGGCCGAGGCAGACGAGCGGCTGGATTTCAATCGTGACGTACGTCCGATCTTGGCAAATCACTGTTGGAGTTGTCATGGTCCCGACGAGGCCTCTCGTAAGGCGAACCTAAGACTTGACTATCGGGCAACCGCGCTCTTACCGGCGGAAAGTGGCGAGATCGCGATAGTGCCGAATCAGCCCGATGCCAGCTCCTTGATAACGCGGGTTCAATCCGCGGACGAGGACCTAATGATGCCACCGCCGATCGCCAAAAAGCCGTTGTCTCAAGCTCAAAAGAGTACGCTGCGTCGTTGGATCACCGAGGGGGCTGAGTTCGCTGGCCATTGGGCATTTACTACACCTCAGCGTCCAGCCTTACCTGGGGTACGACAGACCCGATGGCCTCACAGTGCGATCGATTATTTCGTACTCAAACGCTTGGAAGACTTGAAACTCTCTCACTCATTAGAAGCGGATCGAGCGATCTGGTTGCGGCGCGTAAGCTTCGACTTAACCGGGTTGCCCCCTTCGCCCGAAGAACTCGGCGCGTTTCTCGAAGACAGTTCCCCGTCAGCCTATGAGAAAGTTGTCGATCGACTGTTGGCATCGCCACGACACGCGGAACGAATGGCCATGCAATGGTTGGACGCGGCACGCTACGCGGACACCAATGGTTACAACAACGATGAAATGCGGACCATGTGGCCCTGGAGGGACTGGGTTATCGCGGCCTTTGCCAAAGGTATGGCCTACGACCAGTTTCTAGTGGAGCAATTGGCTGGCGATCTCTTGCCGAATCCAACGTTGTCTCAACGTGTTGCCACCGGCTTTAATCGTAACCACGTTCTGACTACGGAGGGAGGAATCATTGAGGAGGAGTATCAAGCTGAGTACGTTGCCGATCGGGTACACACAACCGCGACGGTGCTGTTGGCCCTATCCGTGCAGTGTGCCCGCTGCCATGACCACAAATACGATCCCATCTCGCAACGGGAGTTTTATCAGTTTGCTGCTTACTTCAACAACGTGCCCGATAAAGTAGTTTCCTACAGCAAGGGGCGAATGGCAGAACCGCTGTTAAAGGTGCCCTCGCCCGAACAGCAGTCCGAATTGGATCGACTTCAGCGAATGCGAACGGACCTAGAGGCTTTGCTGAGACAAACAGACTTGGATGCGGACCGGCGTGTCTCGGCCTGGGAACAGAGCCTAACGCCCGATCAAATTGCGTCCGCAGGCCCCGCAGGCTTGATCGCTCACTTCCCACTCGACGAGATTCAAGGCGACCATATTAGTGACGTAGTCGATTCCGCCCGCAGGGGCGTTATTCGCGGTAAGGTATCTCGCTCACCTGGCAGATTTGCCGGATCATTGGACTTAGACGGGAGTACGTTTGTCGACGCGGGTGAAGTAGGTGCGTTTGAGTCAGACGACAAACTGTCATTGACCGCGTGGCTGCGAGCGAAATCCAGTGAAGCCAGTACCGTACTTTCCAAAATCGATGAGGCAAACGCCTATCGGGGTTACGACGTCATCCTCGAAGGCGGAAAAGTTGCCAGTCATTTTTCACACCATTGGCCCGATCAGGCCTTTAAAGTCATTACCAAAGAACCCATTTCGTTGAACGAGTGGCATCATGTTGCGGTGACATACGATGGTTCTCGCCAGGCGTCGGGAGTCAAGATATATGTCGACGGACATCCTCGGTCCGTTGACGTCACTACCAACAATACTCTGAGCGGCACGCTGCACACCGACAAATCGTTTCATATCGGACAACGTCATAGCTCCGCACCTTTCCTAGGAGGACTTGACGAAGTGCAGTTATTCGCTCGCGAGCTGACAAGTGACGATGTAATTCAACTGGCAAGTGGTCAGACACTGGCGACTCTAAAACACATTTTGAGTACCCCTGCCTCGGCTCGGACTGAAACACATCGCTCGTTACTGCGTCAATACTATCTGGACCGAGTTGACGAAGAATATGCGCGATTGAAGGGAGAGCAAGCCAACGTTTCAAAATGGATCGATGATGTTGAAAAAGCGATACCGGAAACCATGGTGATGCTGGAATCGACACCGCGCCGACCAACACACGTATTACGTCGCGGGCAATACGATCAGCTTGGCGAAGAAGTTTCTCCCGGTATCCCTGCCGTATTTGGAAATCTGGCGGGCGATCGCCCCACGGATCGACTTGCCCTAGCACGTTGGATTACTAGTCCATCGCATCCTTTGACGTCGCGAGTTGCAGTGAATCGCTTGTGGGAAACACTGTTCGGTGCTGGGCTAGTGGAAACCTCGGAGGATTTCGGTATTCAAGGCGCTTTACCGAGCCATCCCGAATTACTTGACTGGTTGGCCAGGGAATTTTTAAGTAGGGATTGGAATCATCGTGAATTGAGCCGAATGATGGTGCTTTCGGCGACGTATCGGCAGGAAGGGAACGTCACGGCAGAATTGCTAGAGCGAGACCCTCACAATCGTTTACTGGCGCGAGGTCCTCGCTATCGTCTTCCAGCAGAAATGGTGCGAGACAATGCCCTAGCGATCAGCGGATTGTTATGCGAACGTCTGGGCGGTCCCAGCGTGAAACCGTTTCAGCCAGCGGGGCTTTGGGAAGATGTTTCAGTGGAACGCCGCGAGAAGTACGCGGTCGATACGGGTGACGGGGCTTATCGACGAAGTATGTATACGTTTTGGAAAAGAACTTGTCCTCCGCCCGGTATGTCGACGTTCGATGCACCCGATCGCGAAACGTGCGTCATACGTCGAGCTCGCACGAACACGCCCTTGCAGGCCCTGGTGCTGTTGAACGATCCCACGTATGTCGAAGCCGCCCGAAAACTAGCGGAGCGGATGCTGGGGTCTTCGGAGCGGGACATAGACCGCCTCGCATACGGATTCACAATTACCGTATCCCGCTTACCGCACATGGACGAATTGCATGTCCTCACAGGCATTCTAAATTCAGCCCTCGAACGATTCCGCGACGACACCGAAAGTGCCGAGAAACTACTCTCCATTGGCCCATCGCCGCGTAACCCGACCTGCGACACAGCCCAATTGGCTGCGTGGACTGTGATGGCGAACCTTCTGTTAAACATGGACGAAACGATTTCCAAACCGTAAAGGACTCGAATGTCGCCTGACGAACTTCGAACTCACCTTAGTCGACGTTGCTTTTTGTCCGGAACAGGCTCTGCTTTGGGTGCTGCCACATTGGCGGCTTTGCTGGCCCGGTCTGGGGACGCCCGCACGTCGGTCCCCTCACAGCAAACGCACTTCCCAGCCCGAGCCAAGCGAGTCGTATACTTGTTTCAATCCGGCGGACCATCGCCCCTGGAGTTGTTTGATCACAAACCGGAGCTAAAGAAATTTCACGGGTCGGAGTTACCAGATTCCATACGACAAGGACAGCGGCTTACGGGTATGACGTCCGGCCAAAAGAGTTTTCCAGTAATCGCCCCTAAATTTTCGTTCAAACAACATGGGAGATCAGGCACTTGGGTCAGCGAACTGCTACCGCATACGGGACAATTGATCGACGAGATCTGCTTAATTCGTTCGATGCACACGGAAGCGATCAATCACGATCCGGCCATCACCTTCATACAAACGGGGTCGCAACAACCAGGACGTCCATCTCTCGGAGCTTGGGCCAGCTATGGATTGGGAACCGAGGCTGAAAACCTTCCTGCCTTCTTAGTGTTAATCTCGCACGGCAGCGGAAAGGACGCCAACCAAGGTCTGCTGGAACGCCTGTGGGGCAGCGGCTTCTTGCCGTCAAATCATCAGGGAGTGAAGCTCCGTAGCAGCGGTGATCCGGTCCTCTATTTGTCCAACCCGCCTGGGATCGATCGACGATTGCGACGACAAATGTTGGACGGAATCGCCCGCCTCAACGAACGGCAGCACGTCCTAACTGGCGATCCAGAGATCGCGACGAGAATTACCCAGTACGAATTGGCGTTTCAAATGCAGGCGTCTGTGCCGGAGTTGATCGATTTTTCTACCGAGTCCGCACACACATTTGCCCTGTATGGCGAGGACGCTCGAAAGCCCGGAACATTTGCATCACATTGCTTGTTGGCTCGGCGGCTGCTTGAACGTGGCGTTCGCTTCGTTCAACTTTACCACCGCGGCTGGGACCATCATGGAGGCTTGCCCACGAACCTTCCCAAGCAGTGCCAAGACGTCGACCAAGCGCAAGCGGCCCTGCTTGTCGACCTAAAACAAAGAGGCATGCTGGAAGATACGCTGATCATCTGGGGCGGGGAATTTGGACGCACCGTCTACGGACAGGGTGGACTTCAAGATGATTATGGTCGCGATCATCATGGACGATGTTTTTCAACTTGGTTGGCCGGTGGCGGCATCAGGCCTGGCGTCGTTCTCGGCGAAACAGACGACTATGGCTACAACATTGTCTCCGACCCGGTCCATATTCACGACTTAAATGCCACAATATTGCATTGCCTTGGCTTCGATCATGAAAGGCTCACACATCGATTTCAGGGGAGAGATTATAGGCTGACCGATATCTACGGTGATGTTGTCGCCAAAATTTTGGCATGAGTCGAAGCGGATTTGACGCACCCATAGGCATAACCGTGATACTTGTGGACGCGTGTCAGCGTTAAATGTTAAGTGTTCAGCCGGAATCCGCTCCGCTGAAAACTGAAGATTTATATCTTTGCATCTGGGGAATCCATTCGTGCCCGAGTGCCCCGAACGCTTCGTTTCGACCTATTTCTTCGGTCGCGTCAGCACTCCAGAGCACCGCTTGCAGCGCTTTAAAAGCGAATTGACTTTGGCACCACATTTACCGCAACGCCGAGCCTTTACGGCTCTTACAAACGCAGAACGGGGACGCAATCTTCCCATAGTATTCGGGCCTTTCGTTGGCCAACGCCACTTGCGTGTCGTGCCAGTAACATTACTTAAATGATTTCTGAACTGTTTCCGATACCCCACGGCGAGGGTTTTGACAAGGCCCTGCACCTCCCCCCTCGCCTATTTCTGACACCATACGTGATTCCGATTTGGACGAACTTTCAGATTCGGATGACTTCCCTCGCTACGATTCCTGGCCGACTTTCATTAGAATGCTGCGTCTCTATCAGGAGGATTTTTTATGAGTACCACGGAACGTGAGCGGCAAAAGAATTTCATTGAAGAAATTGTGGAAAATGATGTTCGAACGGGAAAACACACCGGTCGAGTACATACACGGTTCCCCCCGGAACCCAACGGCTATCTACATATCGGTCATGCGAAATCGATTTGCCTGAACTTTGGGCTAGCGGACGAATACGATGGCAAATGCAACTTGCGGTTCGATGATACGAATCCGACCAAGGAAGACCAAGAATATGTCGACTCGATCAAAGCGGACGTACGATGGTTGGGTTTCACCTGGGAGGATCGCGAGTTCTATGCGTCCGACTATTTTGAGCAACTGCACGAATGGGCCGTCCAGTTAATCAACCTGGGAAAGGCTTACGTTTGCGACCTAACGGCAGACCAGATTCGCGAATACCGTGGCAGCCTCACCCGACCCGGCCGTGAAAGTCCGTATCGGAATCGCAGTCCGATTGAAAATCTTGAGCTTTTTTCCAAAATGAAAAACGGCGATTTCCCGGACGGTAGTCGAACCGTTCGCGCCAAGATCGATATGGCATCACCCAACGTAAACATGCGCGATCCAGTGATCTATCGCATCCTGCACGCGGAACATCATCGCACCGGGAGCAAATGGTGTATCTACCCCATGTATGACTACGCTCATGGTCAGTCGGATGCGATCGAGAAAATCACGCATTCCATCTGTACTCTGGAGTTCGAAAATCATCGGCCACTTTACGATTGGTTCGTCGAACAACTAGGCATATATCGCCCACAACAGATTGAGTTTGCCC
>JANNPR010000853.1:0-8304 GCA_031400345.1 Planctomycetota bacterium
GCGCATGCTGGAGAAGCGCAATCGCCGGGATGTGATCAACGCACTGGCGCGCCACGACATTGGCTACCACACCAATACTCACAGCATTCCGCCGGCCCCGGCCAACGGCTCAGTAATTACTAGCACACCTCGTGGTAGTACCTACGAGCTGCGGGCGTACGTGAAAGATATCCGCACTCTGCCTCCAGTCGATGCGGGTGTTTATGCAGCCTATTTTGATTTGCTGTACGACGCAGGATTTACAAGTCCCGTGAGCGATAGCTCGAATCCGTTTGGAATCGATATCGTGTTCGGTCCGCAATACAATCAGAACGGTCTGTCAGCGATGGCTGGCATTGATGGAATCATCGATGAGGCCGGAGCTTTCCAGACCAGTTTTGGTCCATTGGGGACGTCGGAATTTCTTTTGTTCACCGTCTCCTTCAACGCGGATAGGGAAGGTCGTGCACAATTCGCCGCTGATCCCGCGGAGGAAGCACGTCACGACACACTGTTATATGAGCCGCCTCAAGCGGTACCGGTGCCGAAGATCCTGTACGGTTCCACGAGCATCACGATCGGTGCCGGCGGCAACGCCACCGCTCCCATTGCCGTTGATAATATCTTCAGCGTAGCGGCCAACAGTGCGGCTAATGTTCTCGCCGTCCTCGTCAACGATCGCGCCAACGACCCGGCTGGGGCCACGGTGACCGCGGTGGGGACAACCAGTCAAGGCGGTATCGCTACCGCTGCCCCTAATGGCACCAGTTTGACTTACACACCTAGGGCCGGCTTCGTGGGTTTAGATCAGTTCTCCTACACGATCCGAAATAGCTCGGGGTTGACTTCCTCTGCCACCGTTAGCGTGGTCGTGGGAAATTCTCCTAAAGACGTTAATTTCCGGTTGCAAACCACCGACTTGAATGGGAATCCAATAAATCAGATTACGGCCGGCAGCGATTTCCTCGTGAGGTTCCTGGTGCAGGACATTCGCTCAGCACAAGTCGATGCTGGTTTATTCGCCGCGTATACTGACGTACTGTACGATTCGACTCTAACATCGGTCATCAGTGCTCCAGCCAATCCTCTGGGTTTTGACATTACCTTTAGCCCGAACTACCCCAACGGTAGGTCCGGAGACGCGCGAACCCCGAACTTATTAAACGAGACCGGTTCATTCCAATCGTCTCTCGATCCGCTCGGTTCAGACGAATTGTTAGTCTATTCCGTGCGGTTGCATGCCAATGCAGCAGGAACGATCAAGTTCGAAACCGATCCGGCGGATATTTTCCCCTCGCACGATACCTTGTTGTACAACACGCCCAGTTCCGCGGTTCAGCTTTCACGGATCGCTTTCGGATCGACCACAATCACGATTACGGGTGGATCGGGTGAAGGTGAATTCACGAATCGCAGGAACAAGCTTGACGTGAACAGCAATGGGACCGTCGAACCTCGCGACGTGCTATTGGTCGTCAATGCACTCAACTCAATGGGCGCGAAGCGACTGACCGCGTCGGACTTTACTTCATTACGTGCTGCTGGCGAGGGGCCTGCGAATGTGAGGTCTGCACATACGATTCCGTACTACCCGGATACCAATAGTGACCGGCACCTAACAAGCCTCGACGCATTGCTGGTGATCAATTACCTCAATGCGTTGACCGGTCACTCGGGCGAAAACGTGACATCCGCAACGCGTGCCCCGGCCGTGGTAGCGCCAATTCCAATCAATGCGACGGCACGGGTCATAGCCGAAGCCGAAGCGTCACCCCAAGCCGCACGTAACTCGGTCGAACGAACCAGCCCTTCCACATCCAACACGTCCACGTCCAGCGCTTCCTCGTCCAACACGTCCTCCCTTCAAAGGCTCCTGGGGTCGGCGAGTCGTTCCGCTATTGTGTCGCCGCAGGCCAGAATTTCGATAGCACAGAGTGCGGCAAGATCGTTTTCGCCAGCCTCAATTGAGGACTTGCTAACGGAAGACTTGGCGGCAGACGTCCGCCGTGGCTGGGATCAGCAACGAGAATAAGCCATCCCACTATTACCTCGCGGGCAAAATTACCCTTCCCGAATCGCGAGCCTGGCTGATGGAAAGCCAGGCTCGCGGTGTTTTTTGCGCGATGCGAGAACTCAGATTTGGGCTTTCGTGCTGGAACTCTCCCCATTTTTTACGGTCATTGGCGCCCCTCGAGTGCCGGTGAGAACCTGCGCATTCCAGCACATCTAGCTGAAAACGCAATATTTGTCGTGAGAATGCGTCAAGCGTGAAATACGTCCAGGGGACCAGGATTGGTGGGCCAGGAGTGTCACCCTCCGGCCGACTTTGGACTCCCGCTCCGACTGGCTTTTGAACGGCGGGGAGAACACATCCCTCGAATGCCCCAGCAGTCCCATGCGTGATGGTAATTTTCCGTGCCTTGCGGGTCATTGATGCGGATCGGTGACGAGTCACCCCGAAACGGCATCGAAATTGCATGAGATTGGCCGTTCCATTCTCGCTTCTTCCTTGGAGAAACATCCGATGCGCAAGCAAACTTCGAGTGTGATTGTTGTCGGTGCAGCATTTGTCGCCCTTAGCTTTTTGGCCTACGGCCAACAGCCATCAGCTCATAAGGGGCATAGCGATATGCTCCGCTCGTGTGCCAAAGCGTGTTCGGATTGCCAGCGTGAATGTGATTCTTGTTCAAGTCATTGCGCCGAGATGCTGAAATCTGGGAAAAAAGAGCATCTGAAGTCTTTGATGTCCTGCCAGGACTGTGCGGATACATGTGCCGCTGCGGCGCGAATCGTGTCGCGGGGAGGCCCATTTTCCAGCCTGATTTGCAATGCATGTGTCGACGCTTGTGGTCGGTGCGCGAAAGAATGCGAAAAATTTCCTGATAGCGAACACATGAAGCGTTGCGCCGAAGAATGCCGTAAGTGCGAAAAAGTGTGTCGAGAAATGGTTAAACACGCGGGTAGCGATCATAGCCATTGAAGAGAGTATCTAGCGAGATTTGTTTCCAGCGGTTCAACGGTCGGTCGGTACTGTCAGAAAACGAACGTCTCGATCTACTATTGGACGTAACGCATTGGTTCACTGGGCTCCAGAGTTTAGCGCCGCGTTATCTGAGTAGTTCAGGGCACAGGGTACGTCACGACTGTCTTGATGCCCTGTGGCTCCCTATGTTGGTAGTGCCATAGAGCGTCGTTTGGGGAAACTCGCGCGGTGATGATTCGTTCGAGCAGCGTCGGATGCTTTGCCTGTATTTGTGCCAAATGCTCTAACGCAAATTCGAAATCGCGCAGTGCGGCATTCACCGTCCCGAAATGAACGTGGTTGCGCAGAATGGCGTTACGCATCATGAGCTCGAAATTGTGCATCTCGGGCTGCGGTAGCCGAGTACTACCTAACCATACCATGGCTCCGCGCGACGCCAACGAATTCGCCGTAAGCATCGTTACTTGGGCGCTCCCGGTGCACTCTAAGATCAAATCGAATCCGTTGGTTTCAACATCTTGTGGAGTCGAAAATACGTCAGCGGAAACATATTTGGCGCCGAAATCGCGGGCTAAGCTGGCTCGGTAGGTCTCAATTGGGTCACGACCATACACTGTTACCGGCCAGTGACGGCAGTAACAGCCAATTAGGGCGGCGAAAGCAATAGGTCCCAATCCGGTGACCAAGACCCGCGGCGGGTGCACGACCCAAGCATCTGCTCCGAGCCGCGCTTGCTGAATAATAAGTGCTTCGTTGATCCCTTTTTCTGCGACGGCTAGAGGCTCGGTAAAGACGGCGACTTCACGCAGCTCTTCAGACACGGGAATAAGATATTCAGGCCGGTCTAACCATACAGGCAGCGAAAATCCATGTTCGTAAATGATGCCTCGTTCAGTAAACTCTCCGAACGAAAGCATATCGACACGAAAGGGAGTCTTTCCTAAGTTCAACGGTCGACGTACGACCGGCACTACGAGTTGGCCGGGTTGTAGCGATGCTACTCCCCGCCCGACCGCCTCAACTTGTGCCAGGCATTCGTGTCCTAAGGCGATGAACGATTCGCCGTCTGGAACCCATGGCTGCCGTGACAATAGTATTTCACGGTCGGTACCGCACACGCCAAGTTGGATAGTTCGGCAAAGAACTTGTTCTTCACCGGGTGGGGCGGGTTCAGAAACTTCCACGAAGCGAGGTACTTGTGAATCGACAAATGCGGCAATGGCGCGCATGGCTAACTTTCAATCTCCAGATCCGGGCGCGCTTCCCCCAACTTCTCAATGGCATCCTGAGTTAGTTTACTGCAAAAGGTAATTATCAGCTCTTTCAAATTCTTCATTTGTGCGAACTGCTCCAAGCTGACATCGGTAATTTGGGTCTTGCCTACGTGTAACCACTCCAAATTAGACAGCCCCGCCAATTTTTGCATTCCTTCGTCGGTTAGCGCAACGTTGTTCTTAGGGGCGCCTACATTGTCCAGATTGAGTTTTTTTAACTTCTTTAGAACAGCTATATCTTCCATGCCTGCATCGCCCACTCGAGTAAGCCAAAGGTTTAATTCTTCGAGATTCGAGAGATCTCTGAGTTGTGCGAGTCCGTCGTTCCCAACTTTTGTCTCGCTCAAGTCCAGATCGCGAATATTGGTTAACTGTTTGAGGTGCACCATTCCCGCATCGCTTACCATCGTTCCGCGTAGATCGACTCGCTTGAGCTGCTTCCAACCTGAGAATACCGCCAAACCTTCATCTTTTAACTTGGTACGAAGGAGATAAATCTCTTGCAAATTGACTAGGCCTTTAAGCGGATCGAGACCGGAATCGCGGATACCCGTATCGCCTAAACCCAAGGCGCGGAGGTTTGTCAGACCTTTCAGGTGCTCCATTCCGGCATTGGTAATTTTCTCGCCGTAAATTCGTAAATCTCGCAGTTTGGTCAATTTCTTTAGATGAACTAAGCCGGCGTCTGTAAGTTTGTTGTTTTCACGAAAATCAAGCATTTCCAAGTTGGTGCAGCCTTGAAGTTGTTGCAACCCCGCATCGGTTACCAAGGTTTGCGCCATCCTCAAACGCTTTAGATTCGGAAGCATCTTCAGGTGAGACAATCCTTCGTCTTTCACACTGGTACGCTTGAGACCTAAATCTTCCAAAGAAGTGATTGATTTCAGTATCTCCATTCCAGCGTTCGTGACCCCGGACCCCTCCAGGTTTAGCACGCGAAGGTGCTTGCATTCCTTTAGATGTTCCAAACCCCCATCGGAGATATCTGGGCAGGAAGCATTGAGTATCTCAATGTTAGGGAGCCCTTTAAGATGCGCCAATTTCTCGTCACCAATCTCGACGTTCGCGAAATCGACGGCGATGACTACCCCGTCACTATTGCGCGTTAGTTTTGCACGTAGCTCCTCTAAGGCGGCGATATCAGCAGAGGAGTCAGGGTCCGCCGCCGTTTTGGCTACTGACCCAGGCGAACTTTTTGAGGCCGTCTTCGCGGGGTCGGGCCGGCATGCACTGTTCAACAAAATGAGTGCGGACACTCCAGCGCAAGTAAATATGCGTAAATAAGGTGACATATGGAAAATCTCCCGCGTTGATTCCGACTCTAGCAATGCCCGTCATGGTAACTGCCCGGCGGTCATCAAGTCCAGGAGATAGAATAACGGGTGAATATTCCCGCCGTTTTGTTTTGCTGTCGAAAAAGTGTAAAGGGTCAGCCATCGAGGGGCGCGGTCCGACAATTCTGACCAATTAACTTGAAAGGATGGAAAAGTCGTGACGAAGGCAGCTAACCGCTATTGGTTGGTTAAGACAGAGCCCAGTTCGTTCTCGCTGGAGGACTTAGCGAACGCCCCAAATAAAACGACATGCTGGGATGGAGTTCGCAACTATCAGGCGCGTAATTTGATCCGCGACGAGATGAAGAAGGGCCAATTAGTGCTCTTCTATCACTCGAATGCCGATCCCTCAGCAATTGTCGGTGTCGCCAAAGTCGTTCGCGAGTCTTATCCCGATCCCACTGCATGGGACCAAACGAACGACCATTTTGATCCGAAATCGGTGTCTGATAATCCACGATGGTTTATGGTCGATTTGAAATTTGCACAAGCTTTTGCACGCGCATTGACTTTGGAGGAATTGCGAAAGGTCAGGTCGTTGCGAGACATGGAACTTCTTCGCGTGGGCTCGCGGCTATCGGTGCAGCCGGTTCGGCCCGAGGAATTCAAAACGATATTAAAGATGTCGGAGGTGAAATAGAATAGTCAATTTAATTAGGAATGCCGGATTGATTGGGTGCCACTGGCAGCCGCCGGAGTTCGCTTGGATTGCACGTGACGGCTCAATCGGCGGCAAGCCAGTGCTGGAAACGGTCAAACAATGTGAGCGGTCTGACACCAATAGCAAGCGTGCAAGCGAAACGATTCGAATCAAATAGTTTACGTTGCTCAGGCACTGGCTTGCCGCCGAAATAATCTTTGCTGAATATCGGAGCCAACGCCGGCGGCTGCCAGATTGTGGCACACTCATAAGCTGCCTTCAAAAGCGCTCGACTATTTCGACTTCGATCCCTCGTGCCATTTGCGCCAGCGTTTTTGAGCAGCGAAGCGCTCGGCAAACGAGGCATTTTCGCCCGGCCCCAGGTCCTGCCCAGTCAGCGACTGAAGAGATTGCGCAGCCGTCCGCGATACTTTGTCGTTGGTGAGTAATTCAATGAGATCCGGTACTAATTCGTGAGACATTTTTCGAGCGATGGCCAAGATCGCGGCGTTTTGAGCTTCGTCCGATCCAGCGGTTAACTTGTCGCGAAGTGATTTTGCGGTCAATCGTGTGAATCGCTCGACCAAAGCTTGCCGAGCCTCGTCTTGCATGTCTCCTGACAATTGCCCAACGGCTTCCAACAACAGATTGCTATATTCGGTCCCCTTATTGTCCCGTAACTCTTTGATAATTTGCCGCTGTCGAGTTGGCTTTGCCGACGCTAATTCTTCTAATAGGGCATTTGCTTTATTCGCGACATTGGATTTACTTGCCGCTTCTGTACGACGTTGCAAGTCGGCCATATCGCTGCCCGCAGACAGTAGGCTTTGTCCACTTCCAACCAATCTTGTCAAATCGCCCGCGACATTAGAACGATTGAGTACTAGGAGAACGAAGGAAGTTTCCGGTATGGTTCCCCATTGATGCTCCCAAGAGCCGTCATGTCGCTGGCTGGCGACCGCGATGTCACTAGACCATTCGTACCAGTCCACTCGTCCTATTTTTGGGAGATCGAAAATGACGGCCACGCGCTCAAGTGACCAATGAAAATACCAGTCATGGTCCTTTCCAAAGCCAAGATGGTTCTCAAGGTAGATAAGGCCTCCTTGCACTAGAGGGTCATCAAGTGCCGGGGAACCTGCTCCACGCTCTTCGTCCCTGCCAATCTTTGCGGGACCCTTAGTGCCTAAACCCGTGGCTGATTTTTCCTTACGCTCGGCGCGTAGGGATGTCATACCGTGTTGCGTGGCGAGGGCAATTAGGCCCGCGCAGGTCATGGATGGTGTTTGGCCCCCCCGCACGGGTACGTAAGACCAGCCAGATCCGCGACCGCTCTTGCTCACTGTTTGGCGGAAGTAGTCGGCCGCACGTTTAAGGGCCTCGTCGACTTGGGCGCTGTGGCGCCTCGACACCCACAATCCCAAGACCGCAAATTGAGTGTTGGAATTGTCGCCCAACCCAACGGCATTTACGAGCTGCCTAAGGGGCTCATAGCTTCCCGAGGTAACAGGGACTTGATACGTCCAAGCGCCGTTCGAACATTGGCCATTGGCGATGCGCTCGCCCAGCCGGCGAATGAGCGCTGAGTCGTCACGGTTGCCGACTCGATCTAACAGCAAAATGGACAGCGATACGCTGTAAGTGTGATTGCTTTGCGGTGCTGTGGAACGAACGAATCGCAAGGCTTTGGTGATCGCTGGATCCGCCAGCGGCGTTTTGCTTTCTATTAGCGCCAGTGCGGCTAACGCCGTAACGCCGAGAGGGTCATGACCTCGATCTCCCCAAGTGCCGTCATTCTGATGGCGAGCCTTTAGATAGTTGCTCCCGCGTTCAATTGCTTTGTTTATCTTGTCTCGATCCGCAGCAGCAACTGACGCTGCCACGACTAAAGTTATCAGAATGCTTAACAAGCGTGTCATAAAAGTACGGTAGCAATCGCCATCCCGCTTGCCGGGGTGGTTTAACGGCCTTTGCACTACTTCGACTGTCCTAAGTTCCTTGCCGAGCGGAATCCCCAAGCGGGAAAGAAGATCGGGAACACTAATCTTCGCTAATCGAAATGATGGGGATACGTGACGATTCGTCCCGACGAGT
>JANNPR010000854.1:0-5779 GCA_031400345.1 Planctomycetota bacterium
CAACAGGTGATGGCTTTGTGGCACCAATGGACGTGTTAGCAGTTACCAATTTTCTTAATAACGGCTCCATGACGGAAGGACACAAACTAGACGTTAACAATGATCGTTTCGTAGCGCCGGCTGACGCTTTAATGATCATAAATTACATAAATGACCCCTACGGTGAGAACGAAACGGTTAATTTCCGTTACGAGATCACCGACCTTGGTGGGAACCCGAAGTCCACGGTAGGGGTTGGGGAACATTTTCTGTTGCGAACGATTGTGAACGATGCTCGAACGACGCCCTCCGGAGTGTTCTCGGCGTATCTTGACGTCAATTTCCCCACGGACCTTGTGCAATTCAATTTCCGCGAGAAGCAGACGGTCAGTTTTGCTGGAAGTCCGACTGGCGGAACGTATACGCTTACTTTTAATGACGGAACAACCTCGTTAACGACGCCCAACATTGCCTTTACTTTTTCGACGTCGAATCAGGACGGTTCGAACTCTACCAATGCAGAGCGAATTCAGGGTGCCTTGGAAGCGCTGGCGAATGTTGGGGCCGGGAACGTCAAGGTGACTCCGACTCCACGCATAAGCCGTTCTTATGACGTCTTTTTCGGCGGTAAGTTTGCGAATACGAACGTCGCAAACATGACGGCTGCCGACACAGGCCTCACCGGTGGTTCGAACCGAACGATAACGGTAGTCGAAGCATCTGGTGTTAATCCGGCAACTGCGGCAGATTTCTTGGGATCGGTGCAGTTCGGTGTGCCGACCTATGTGAACGGCCTTTCTGGTTCGTTCTCCCCAGGAAAGCTGGACGAAGTGGGAGCCTTTGACGGTCAGTCACCCCTGGGTGGCGACGAATTCCTACTATTCCAGGTCGAGATGCAAGCAAAGGCAACCGGGGCGGCGACGATCGCAGGTGAATCAGCCGATGTGTCTCCGCAGCACGATATCACCATTTTCGGCGAAAGCCGTCCGATTTGCCCTGCATCGAATGCGTGCATTGGTTCGGTGAACTACGGCAGCACGGTGGTCACGATCGCGAACGATATTCTCACCAATCCCGATACGGCGACTGTTGACGAAGACGCGGCTGCTACCGTGGTGGACGTGCTTTCCAACGATCAGGTATTTACGGGCGCACCGCTTACTGTCTCAGCAGTAACACAGGGTTCCGCCGGTGGAATTGTCACCAACAACAGCACGAATGTTTCGTATCGTCCCGTTGCTAATTTCAATGGGATCGAGACGTTCACGTATACAGCCCGAAATGCCAACAGTACGACCAGCACGAACACCGTTACGGTGACGGTACGCGAAATCAATGACGCGCCGGTGGCCAACCCGGACCCAACCGATCCGAACGACGCTTTCTTCATTACGACAAAAAACACGCCAAAGGTCGTAATAGTAGATACCCAGGATTCCGACAATAAGCTGCTCGCCAATGACAATCCTGGACCTGGCGAAGCAAGTCAAACGCTCTCGATCACGAACGTGACCCTCACTGGCTCTCAAGGCGGTGCCCTCGCTATCACGAACAATTCCGCAAGGTATACTCCGGCCAACAATTTCCTAGGCACCGAGACTTTTAATTACACCATCACCGACAATGGCAGGAGTCGGGGTGTGGCCGATCCAAAGACGGCCATTGGTACGTTCACAGTAACCGTCGGCAATCCACGGCCTGTGGCGGGGAACGACGTCTTGAGTGTTGATGAGGGTAGCTCCAATAATCCGTTGAACGTCCTTGTTAATGACAACGCTGGGGTGGATGATCCAGGCGACGTGATCACGATCACGCAAGTCAGTGCAACCGCAAAGGGTAGCACCATTACGATCGCGGGTGACGGCAAGAGTCTTATTTTCACGCCCAACCCGAATGAAGACGCGCCTTATACGGATACATTCACGTATACGATTACCGATCAGGGTGCGGCGACAGCCGTGGGAAATGTTACCGTTAACGTCGATCCTCTTGTGCGTCCCAGAGCTCGCAGAGACTCGGCGACTACCACCGAAGGTAGCGGTGCCATAGTCATCAACGTTTTGACTAATGACTTAGGGAACACGGGCTCTCCGTTACGCATTACCCGTATCGTGACGGCGCCTGCTAATGGTACCGCGACTATTCATGATCAGGGAACTGCGGCAACGGACGACGACAAGATTTCTTACACGCCGAATGCGGAATTTTCTGGTACGGACACTCTGGTTTACGAAATCGATGACGATTTTGTCGTCGACGGTACACCATCCGCGCCCAGCAGCGCTACGGTTGAGATTACCGTACAGCCGATCAATGACGCACCGGTTAACACGGTGCCGGGCAATCTAACAACCGCCGAGGATACATTAGTCTCGGTAGCTGGTATCTCGGTTGCCGACATCGACGCAGGTAGTGGCAATATTCAGGTCCAACTTCGAGCCACGAACGGAGCTATAAGGGCCACCAACACGGCAGGTGCGACGGTGGCAGGTAATGACTCGGCCCAACTCTCCATTACCGGCACTTTGGCAGCCGTTAATGCGATTCTCGGCGGCACTAATATCTCTTACACACCGAGTGCCAACTTTAACGGTATCGATTCGTTGGTTGTAACGACGGATGATCAAGGTAACACTGGTCCCGGCGCTTTGACGGATACGGATACGGTGGGGATCACCATAACAGCTGTCAACGACGCCCCGGTGAATACGGTACCGCAGAAAAGGCAAGAGGCCCAAAAGAATACAGCCTTCCTCTTTTCGAACTCCAGAGGCAATGGAATTTCAGTTGCGGACGTCGACTCTGGAAACGCCAATATTCAGGTGGATCTAACTGGTGTTACCAAAGGCAAGTTGACGGTTGGTAGCCAAGCGAATGTCACAATAACCGGAAATGGATCAACCAGCCTGCGCCTAACTGGCCCAGTTGCAGATGTTCGGTCGGCACTAGCCAACGGAGTTACTTACCAACCCAACACGGACGTCGTTACACTGGACTCTGAGGTCGATACTTTAACCATCACCACCAGCGACTTAGGTAACACTGGCGCTGGAGGTGTCAAGACAGACACAGATACGGTTGCCATCAAAATCAACGATTTCGTTCCCAGCGACATTCGCGGCTCAACCTTTGTCGATACTAACGGCAATGGTGTCCGCGATCCAAATGAATCTGGCCTGGCAAACGTTAGGATTGTGTTGACCGGTTTAGATTTCCAGAATGTTGCGGTCGAGCAGGAATTATTAACCGACCCCAACGGCAACTTTGAGTTCCTGAATTTGGCACCGGGCAATTATCAAGTCCGACAGGATCAGCCAGCGAATATTGCAGATGGCGATGAGTTCGCTGGTAACAGCGCCACCCTAGGTGATAACAACGAGATTTTAATATCGATCGGAGCCGAAGGCGGTGTAAATTCAATCGATAACGCCTTCACGGAAATTAACTTGACCGCTCCATTCGCTGGTCTCGGTATCTGGGATCTGTTGGCCTCAGGACCGATTCGCTTTGCGAGTGGTATCAGCATTGGAACAACGGACGGCGAAACCGACTTCTTCAGTTTCAAAGGGCCCTGGGATGGATTCACGAACGCACGAGTTACGCTCTCGGCTGACGAGAGCTCGGTCACCTTGACGGTCTTCGATATTGCAGCGGGCGAGGATCGCCAGGTGGTTATACCGACTTCTTCGGGCCGGGTACGTTTTCGTCACGACGGTGACACATTAGTCGTCCGGATAGTTGGCACTCCTTCTGAGATACTCGGAACCAGCGGAGCGTCACCCGAGGGCGAATCCGGCGGCGGAGCAACCTATGCCCGATCTGTCGACGCATTGTTTGGTAGAGGCGGTTGAGCATAATTCGCGGCATCTGCAAAGCGTGCAGATCGCCGTCTCAAGCCGCTACCTGTACAAGGCGTCCTAATTAGGACGCCTTGTTCTTTATAAATTGGTAGGCGACCAAGCCGAGCCCGATAAAGGTCAAGCCTACCAGCGACTCGATGGGACTCGTTAGTAGCATACTGATCAAGAATCCCGTCGCACTCACCAAAAATAGAGCGGGTAAGATGGGATATCCGATCGTTCGATACGGTCGTTCCAGGTCAGGACGGCGAACACGTAAGACAAACACTGCTGCCACCGACAAGATAAAGAAAGTGAATTGACCGAAAATCACTAGATCGGTCAGCACGTCGAAAATTTGCTTGTCGGCCATGCCCGTGATCGATTGAGTTAACGGCGCAGATAACCAAAGGGGTAGTGACGCGATCCAATCCGGCACTTGCACGCGAGTTAACCAATTGGAGCCGATGATTAATACAACGGCCCAGCAGACTTGGGCCAGAATAGCCATATCCGGGCTGCGGAACCGCGGATTTACCCGAGCCAACGACTGCGGAAAGAGGCGGTCACGGGCCATGGCAAATAGGACTCGCGGGCCCGTAAGGATATTGGAGTTGAGTGCACCAAAAGTTGATAACATCACTGCTGCAGAGGCCACCGCGGCCCCGTAACCACCGAGCATTTTTGTGCACGCTTCGGCTGCTGCAAACGAACTCTTTGGCGTCTCAGCCAACTCAGACATAGACAACACCAGGTGATAAGCCACCGTCGCGCCGAGGTACAGGCCGATCAAAATCAACATCCCACTGATTAATGCCCGCGGAATGTTTCGCTGCGGCTCGCGTATCTCTTCGCCGACCATGGCCACGTTATTCCAGCCGTCGTACGCCCAAAATACGGCGGTTAGTGCCGCTCCAAAACCAGCCAGCAAGGATCCATCGGTGACCTTCGAATACGTTGAACTCAAGTTCGTGGTCGAAGCATGACCGGTCAAAAACGGCAGGACCATGAGCGCCACCAGCACTCCGATTTTCGCGCAGGTGGTGACGTTTTGCATCGCGCCTCCCCAACGCGAGCCAAGTATATTGACTAACGCCAACGCCATAATCGCGGTAATGGCCAGCAGCCGATGGATCCATATCAGTTGAATCGTAGTGCTGCCAATCGTGATCCAAACGCCTGAGGAGTCCTCAGAAACGCGCGCCATATCGACCGTTTCTAACCACGGATAAATGGACTGGAATAACGCCCTGGCAAACGCGACCGCCAGTGCGGCGGTTGAAGCCGTACGCATGATCCAGAATTCGCCCCATCCCCATAGGAAGCCGGTTAGCGGACCATATGCTTCACGTAAGTACACATACTGACCACCTGCGTGCGGAAGCATGGCGGCGAGTTCCGCCAAGGCCAGGGCGCCAAGCAAGCTCATCACGCCGCCCACTATCCAGGCCAACAGCACGAGATCGAAGCGACCTACCGAACTGGCAATAACGTTTGCCTTGTAGAAAATCCCGGAACCAATCACCGACCCCACGACTACGGCAGTCGCACTGAGTGGCCCTAGAACGCGTAAGAGCTCAGGTCGCGACGATTGTTTTTCTGGCATACGATACCTCGTTGTGGCCAAGATACGCGTAGCCTGAAGTACTTACCAGTAGAAAAATCGATAGGAGCAAATGAACAATTCGCTCGACGCCCCGATGCGATAAATGGGAACGCGTTGAAAGCACACAAACCTGAATCGCAAGTTTAGATGTTGCGCTATTCACCTTTCCCTCTGCGGTAATAGGAGGGTTTGTCCCCATTCAACGCTCGTACGTCGAGTGCTTGATGCGGACTTCCCGCCGTAATTCCTCGCTGGCGCGTCGGGTTGGTATGACGCACACTCTTCGCCACGGAGTGGCGGTAGTCGGTAGCCAGGGGCGAACGTAGGCGTTAGCCGCCGTGAGCCCCTGGTACGG
>JANNPR010000877.1:0-4333 GCA_031400345.1 Planctomycetota bacterium
CCAGCACGGCGGCCATCGGGCCGACGGGTGCGGGCGCCACGGCGGCGTAGGTTCCGGCGATCACCACGGTGCGGCCGGTGTCCGCGTCGGTGCGTCGCTGGTACTCGCCGGCGGGAACGCTAACCACTGACCACTGACCTTACATCAGTGGCGGATCTTTGTCGTCTTTTTCATCGGCAACACCATCGTCCTTGGCAACTAGCCGACGAATGCCTGTTGCGCGGCCACTGGCAGGGTCGACGTCTACGACGGTCCCGCATAACCGCACGTCGCCCGAAGCGATGTGAAACTGAGTTGGACGAAAAGTCAGTGTCGTTTCCAGAACACGGTCGATCTTGCGACCAAGAATACTATCGTGGGGACCCGTCATTCCCACATCGCATTGAAACGCCGTTCCTTTGGGAAGAATTTGTTCGTCGGCTGTCGTCACGTGTGTATGCGTACCCAAGACAGCGGAAACTCGACCGTCTAGGTATCGGCCCATTAATTGCTTATCGCTGGTGGCTTCGGCATGAAAGTCCACGATCCGGACTTGAACGTTATCAGGTATTTCTGCCAGCACTCGATCCGCAGCCATGAACGGGCAATCGACCGGCTTCATGAAGACTCGCCCTAACAAGCTAATCACCGCCACGGATACTCCATTGGCTGCGGGGATGATAGTCCAGCCACGACCAGGTGCTGACGAGGGGAAATTGGCCGGTTTAAGGATGTTATTTTCGGAATCCAAGGTGCTATTGATTTCTGAGCGGCGATAAATGTGATCGCCCAAAGTGACACAGTCGACGCCCGCCTGAATGAAGGACCGGTAAATTGAGGGAGTAATACCCGAACCGTCGGCGGCGTTTTCGCCGTTGGCAATCACGAAGTCGAGAGGCTCGGTCGAGCGTAAGATGGGCACGAGCCGTCGGACAATTCGTTGTCCTGGCTTACCGACGATGTCGCCGATCAACATTAAGCGCATCGGCCAGCCTTTCCCCTAACGGGCCACTTCGCTGAAACGGGATTCACGGACAACGGTTACCTTAATTTCACCGGGATAAGTCAATTGTTCCTCGAATGCTTTGGCAATATCACGACAGATTTTGGCGGCCTTTGAGTCATCGGTATCTTTGGAGCTGGCGATAACTCGGAGTTCCCGGCCTGCTTGAATTGCAAATGCTTGCTCTACGCCGGGAAAACCGCAAGCAATGGTTTCAAGTTCTTCCATGCGTTTGATATAGCGTTCCAGGGATTCGCGGCGGGCCCCCGGACGCGACGCGCTACAGGCGTCAGCAGTCCCAACCAACATGGTATAAGGGTATTCGGTGAGCAATTCGTCGTGGTGGCCAAGTGCCGCGTGAACGATTTCCACCTTCTCGCCGTGTCGCTTGAGCAAGTCTGCACCAATTTTCGGGTGGCCGCCTTCTAGCTCGTGGTCTGCCGACTTGCCGATATCGTGCAACAGGCCGCAGCGGCGCGCGATTTCACCATTCAGCCCGATCATTTCCGCAAGCATCCCACTGATAAATGCCACTTCCACGCTATGTCGCAGGACATTTTGACTGTAACTCGTGCGGAAATGCAGGCGTCCCAACATGTAGATCACTCGCGAATGAAGATTGTGAACTCCGACCTCTTGCGCAGCCTCTTCACCTTTTTTCTGAATGAACTGTTCGATCTCTTTCTGAACCTCTCCCACGACCTCTTCGATCCTAGAAGGGTGTATCCGGCCATCGTCAATAAGCTTCTTCAAAGACTGACGGGCAACCTCACGGCGGACAGGATCGAAACCACTTACGATAACGACGCCGGGAGTATCGTCGATGATCACATCCACGCCGGTGGCTTTTTCGAACGCGCGAATGTTCCGACCCTCGCGCCCAATAATCCGACCTTTCATGTCGTCGTTCGGAATATCAACGGTACTGGTTGTGGCCTCGGCTGTCAGCGACGCGGCACATCGCTGCATAGCGACCAACAAGGCGTCTCGAGCTTTTTGCTCGCAGACCTCGGCCACCTTTTTCTCATGACGCAACACAATTTGGCCTGTTTCGTTGGCGAGATCTTGCTCCAAGCCGGTCATCAACCGGCCAACCGCTTCGTCGCGACTCAACCCGCTGATTTGGTGTAGAGTCTGCCGCTGCACGTCGAGCAGTTTGGCAAGTTCTTCGTTACGGCGGGCATTCTCTTCTAGCCGTTCCGTCAATCGCCGTTGTGTGCCTTCGACGATCCGTTCCTGTTTGCGCATGTCGTCGGCCTGCTGTTCCTGCGATTCCTGACGCTTATCCAGGCTGCGTTCGCGATCGCGCAGTTCTTCGCGCATGGCGGCCAATTCTTTTTCGACCGTGGCGCGCTGCTGCACCCCTTTCTCTTTGATTTCTAACTCGGCCTCGCGGAGCCGGTTGGCTGCTTCGCGTTCTCCTTGCTCGACGATCGTCTTGGCATCGGCCTCGGCATCACGCCGGCGCATACGATTTAGTGTCAGTTGCCAAGCCCAGTAAAGGGACGCCCCGGCTACAACCGAGGTGACGATGATCAACCATTGTTGCACGGCAGGATCCTTGTAGTCAGTCTCGCAGGCGAACCAACAACGGATCAGAAATCGCCTGTCAAATAGGGATGTACCACCCGAACCGCGCCAGAACGGCGGAAGATGTGTCCACACGCGAATGTGCGTCGCAAAATGGGCAACGGCGGAATCTTATTCCCGAACGGGATTTGGCGCACTGCGACAAGTCGATCGCTGCGAATTGCCAAAGTCGCGACGCGTGCCACCAATAACCAAACGAGTCAATCCCTTCGCGCTCCAGTCGAACAACGGAACCGAATGTGTGAACCCTTCGCTCACAGGGTTTGTGGTATGGCGCAAGTCAATGGGAAAACCGCCTTCCGTGCGTCCATCAATCGAAACGCGAATGGATCGCATCGGTGATTGACACACACCAAAAACGGAAAACACCATCCGCAACACAATGAGCAGTAGATTCATCGCACAATCTGCTTAAAGGCAATGCCTAAAGCGGCATCCAGTTCCGAACATCAACATCGTCAGACAGCATTTTCTTCCGCAGCCAGCATCGCTGACCGGGTTTTAGTTGGTATCGTATCAGACCTGTGCGAATGTGCAACGGTTGGCCGGTTGACCTGATAGCAAACATGACCTTGCCCGGTATTTGGCCGTTTGCTAGAAGAGCGCCTTAAATCCTCATTTCTTTTCGTCGGGCTCCTGATCGATGCGCGGACAAATACTCTTTTGGATCGCAATCGTGATCCTCTCGGCTTTCACGCATGCCGCAGAGGACGAGTTTCCATATGTTGCACGTGTAAACGGATCGCGTGTCTCGCTGCGCTGCGGACCAGGTCGCGAATACTATGTGTGCACCCATTTGGCACGCGGAACATCTTTAGAGGTTTACAGTCGCCATGGCGACGAGTGGCTGGCAGTCAAGCCGACCGATTCGTGCTTTAGTCTGGTGCCCGCCAACTTAGTGCGTCAGACCGAGGAAGATGGAATTGGTGAGATATTAAACAGCGAGACGGTGGCCTGGATTGGGACTGAGTCGAAAATCAATCGGAACTGTCAATGGCAGGTTCGATTGGACCAAGGGGAACAGGTCGAGATCCTGGGCGAAGAGTCGTATGCGCCAATTGCAGGTGCCGCACCGAAGCGTTTCTACCGCATTGCACCGCCGTCCGGCGAATTTCGATGGGTACGAGTTACGGATGTTGAACCCGATCCACACTGGAATATCGTCGAATCCGAAGATCCCGCCGAGGAAACCGAAATTGATGTGGCTGAGTTTCAAGTCCGCCCAAATCGCTCAATCGATGCATCATTAACCCCGGCAGCTCATTTCATTGCACCAAAAAAGGGCCACAGGACGTCGGAGTCGAAAGCCTATTCCGGGAAGTCCAAATGGCGCGCATCCTCCACGAATCGAAAGTCGTTTGATGATGCGTCATTAGACGAACTCAGTTTAGAGTTGTCGTTGATGGTCGCTGGCGATCCCAAAGATTGGAGTCTGGAGCCGTTATCGCAGGCAGCAGACCGGTTGACTACTAATGCTGCGTCCAGTTTGGAGCGGGCACGGTCCAAACGATTGGTAGAGCGCATACGGGAATTCGAGGTTATCTATAAACGACACGAGCAAATTACGAAGTTATCCAGGGACGCAACAACCCGCCCAGGCAGCGAAACAGTTGGGCGTGAAAAACAGAATGCATCAACGGCGGCAGTCGCTGAGCGAGAATCGGCGGCAAACGGCAAGGAACCAAGTCGGTCAAAGGAAGTAAGCAAACCGAACAAGGCACCTGTCGCCGATCCGCAATTCGATGGGACGGGTTACCTGGC
>JANNPR010000879.1:0-2692 GCA_031400345.1 Planctomycetota bacterium
CGCGTTCTTTCAAGCGGTCACGGCATCGCTGGTATGACGGAGTGGACATGGTTGCAGTCGTAAGTTGTTCAACCGGCGCATTCTCATTGGGGCTCTTACCGGCACCATTAGGAGAGTTGCTACTGCGGATTGACGGTGGTACTCGAGATGCCCAGGTCGCTCGCGCAGAAGCCCCTCGTTGCCTAATTGGTTCCGACGCTACCTGCGGGATATGTATTACTGACGATGGTATTCAACCTTTTCAATGTGCGATCTCTCAAGGAAAGCGCGGCGCCGTAGTGAGCTGTTGTTCCCCTACGACCCGCCTCAATGGCCAGCCATTTGCATCGGCCACGCTCGAAAAAGGAGACCGACTGCAATTTGGCAACCTGGAGATGGAAATTGTTGAAATGCCAATCCCATCCTGGGAGCTCAATCATGAACCGATGTGTGAGTTGACGTCTACGGACGCCTCGCCTCGAACGCTAGCAACCGAAGTGGCTTTGGGGTCACTACGGCCAGCTGGCCAAACCGACCCTTTTAGCCGTGCCTTCGAGACTCTCCGGCAAGGTCGCACCGCCATTTCGCCGCAACCTCTGCCAGAAGAGGATCTGCCTGAAATCGTCTTAGCACTCGAGGCTGAGGAAGAGCGGTGGGTTGATGACCAAGACGAACTTTCTAGTGAGCTGGCCGGCGCAGGTTTTAATCTACTCCTGGCACAACAGGCATTTTCTGAAGAACGAATCAAATGGGCTGAAGAGCTAGCGGCGCATGTGACCGCCTTAGACGACTGCCAGCAATCGCTGCAGAGTTTGCAAAAAGAATTTACCGAATGGCGTTCGCAGTCCGAGTCGGAACGCGAGCAGTGGATCGCTCGGCTGACTGCGGCGGAGGCCGAGCATCATGCGTCCGAAGCCCGCGTGGTTGAGTCCAAGCGGCTGCAAGAACGAGCACAGGATAACTACGTCGAACTCCAACTACAACTTCAAACATCTCAACAAGAAACCCAAGAAAGTTTGGTTAAGTTCGACCAAGCGGAAAACGAAATTCGCCGGCTGAGGGAGGTGGTCGTTTCTCGCGACAAACAACTCGATGAGTTTCGGCAAACGGCACATGAGTCGGTCTCCAAATTACAATCTGACCTTAACGACTTTCGGGATAAGCGGGCCCAATTAGAAGCCCAGCTGGTGTCGACACAGGCTGCGTTGCAGCAAGTGCAGGTCGAGTTCAATGCAAACTCGTTCAAACAGCAAGAGCCATCCCAGCTTCGTCAAGGCTTGACCGCCGAGGCGGAATTCGCCGCCCTGCATGACGAACTGAAAGACGAGCAAACGAATTCACACCTAGATCATCCTCGGACAATCAGTAGTGGTCGGACATCGCGTCCGAGCGAACCAATCCGCGAAATGGACCGTTCGCCCCGGACCTCCGGTTTTGCCGGTATTCATTTGCCGGCAGCGTCCGAATCCAATGAAAAAGATTTGTTTGACCCACCCGCGGACTGTTTACAGGAACGCAACCATGAGACCCAGAACCCAGATTGTGATGTCCCTACTTTTCCCAGCTGGCTAAATAGCCGCTCCAATGGGTCTCCGCTGCAAACAAATCTGATAGACGAAGATCGCTTCATTTCCCACTCGCATCCTTACACGCCCTTGAATGCCTTACCTGGGGCCTCATCGCTTACTCAGCCACACAATGACGAAGAAGACTCCATCCAGGAGTACATGAATCGTCTATTGGAGAGAGTTCGAGGTGATAGCGCACCTGTCGATTTCACGCCCACGGCTTATGATCGACGGACGACGCCGACAACTGAAATTGACGTACCCATCGCCGATAGTTCCTACGAGGCAGCAAGCGAAGAAATTGTCGAGCCGACAGTTAACGACTACATGCCGCGCAGCCGAACGCGCGAGAGTTGCCCGAATATTGCCGTAATGAGGAAATTGGCAAACGAGATGGCGTCTTCAGCGATCCATACCTCGCGACACAAGAGTCGAGCGCAGCTGGTGCGTAATAAGTTCGTGCGCGCCGGGGTTACGCTTACCACAACTGCCAGTATTATGTTTGTCTTTCAATCGAGTCCCATTCTCTTTGGCATCAGCGCTGGCTTAGGAATGTTTGTGAGTGGATTGTTCCTTTTTCAAATGTTCCGACTTCCGGGTCTTCAGAACCACGACGTTGCTGCATCCGATAGGTCGCGCCAGGCTCAACAAGTGGAAACGGAGACGGCAGGACGCATTGACCGCGCTTAGAGTTTCGATCGGACGAGAGCTTCTAACCGGTCGACCACTTGCTCCATGGTCAAGTTATCAGACATCACTTCGACCGCGTCGTCTGCCTTGAGAAGACGGCCTACTGGTCGAATCGCATCGCGGCGATCCCGTTCGTTTTGTTGATGGAGCACACTCTCAAATTCGACAATTTCGCCTCGTTCCGCAAGCTCGGACATACGTCGCCGTGCTCGTTCTTCTGGGGATGCTGACAGGAAAATCTTGCATTCCGCCTGGGGGAATGCGACGGTTCCTTGATCACGACCCTCAGTGATAATGTTTCGGCCAACGGCCGCGCGGCGCTGCAGCTCTACCAACCTCCGGCGTATGCCAGGGTGATCAGCGACATGATGAACGACCGCGGTAACGGAGGAGTCGCGAATCGCATACGAAACGTCTTCTCCATCCAAGTACGCGCGATCGCCCTGCAGCTCGAT
>JANNPR010000896.1:0-2385 GCA_031400345.1 Planctomycetota bacterium
CGCACGAAGGGTAGGATGCGGAAGAATGTAGGCGAGTTTCTGGCAAGGTTCAGCTGGCGCGAAGGAGATCCGACGGAATCGATATTTGCGGATCGATGGAACCGATCGATTGTTAGGAGTGTGTCGATTATCGAGGCTGCCGTGACTGGCTTCTCCATGGCGCGGCGGATAGAATCGCGGCGTTGCCGGGCAATAGAATTCACGACATCACGATGCGTAAGACTCTGGAGCGTTCACCATGGGACTGTTTGACAAACTTCGCGGTGAGTTGGTCGACATTATTGAATGGATCGATGACACCCGCACGACGCTGGTGTGGCGTTTCCCCCGCTACAGCAATCAGATTAAGAACGGTGCTCAGCTGATTGTGCGGCCCGGCCAAGTGGCAGTGTTTGTGCATCGGGGGCAGTTGGCCGACGTATTTCAACCGGGCAGCTACGAATTAAAGACGGATAACCTGCCGATTCTCAGCACGCTGCAAGGTTGGAAATACGGGTTCGACAGCCCGTTCAAGTCTGAAGTTTACTTCGTAAGCACTCGGCAAATCACCGACTTAAAATGGGGAACACCTAATCCAATTATTTTGCGTGACGCGGATTTCGGCCCCGTACGTTTGCGCGCGTTCGGAACGTATTCCCTGAAGGCCAGTGACGCTCAAATTCTGCTTAGGGAATTGGTTGGTACCGACGGCGTGTTCGAGGCGGACGAAATTGGCGAGTTAATGCGTGGCATTCTTAACACGTCGTTCGCCGATCTGATCGGTTCGTCCAAGATTGCCGTGATGGATTTGGCGTCGAACTATCGTGACCTGTCGGAACAACTTAGGAAGGAAGTCCAGTCGCGAATCGACGATGAGTATGGCCTGGAAATTACGGCACTGTTCATCGTGAATATCTCGTTGCCGGAAGAAGTGGAAAAGGCGCTGGATACTCGCAGCAGCATCGGCGTCATGGGAGATTTAGGTCGGTATCAACAGTTTCAAATGGGCAAGGCACTTACCATGGCAGCTGAAAACCAAGCCGGAGGTGGTGCCGCCACAGGAATGGGTTTGGGAATGGGAATGGCGATGGCGAAACAGATGATGGACGGCTTAGGCGGAGGTGGAGCAGTCTCCTCTGCACCTCCACCTCCGCCTGGGCAGGCTTGGTACGTAGCCGTCGACGGCCAAAGTCTAGGACCCTACACGCGGCAACAGCTCTCACAGTCCATCAGCTCCGGCGAGGTAACCGGAGAATCACCCGTCTGGACCGACGGGATGTCCGATTGGCTACCCGTCAAACAGGTTCCTCAGTTAAATCCAGGTAAATCACCCCCTCCGCCCCCACCTCGAAAGTGAGCCTGCTGAACGGTCCGCATCATGTCGCAGGATTCAATTCCTTTTGCTGAACCGGCCGACCGTCGAGGCCCAGTGTCATCTCGCGAAGTCGGCGAGAGTGTGGATGCTGGCCGCGGGCGGATTTTTCCTTGCGCGAGCTGCGGGGCGGACTTAACATTCAACATTGGCCTCCAGAGCCTACAGTGCCAGTATTGTGGTTACGTTCAACAAATTAAGCCGACCTCCAGCGAAATTCAGGAACAGAACTTCGAAGCGATGCTGCTTAAGCTGCAAGAGTGGCGAAGTGCGGGGCAGGAAGACGAACAAAAGACCAGCGAAATACGTTGCGAATCTTGCGGCGCAAACGTCGTGTTTATTGGTACTCTTACCAGCACCTCCTGCCCGTATTGCTCGTCTCCGATTCAGCGCGAAAATGTGCACACGAGTAAACAGAGAGTGCCGGTCGACGCGGTCTTGCCATTCTCCGTGGATCAGCGATTGGCAGTTAGTAACGTCGAGCATTGGATCGACTCGCTGTGGTTCGCTCCCAATGACTTTCGCCACCAGGGAGTTCGCGAAAAGCTTACGGGTGTGTACCTGCCGTATTGGACGTTCGATACGCTCAGCTTCAGTCGCTACGCCGGGGAACGGGGCGATCACTACTACGTTACGGTGGGAACTGGTAAGAACCGTCGCCAAGTACAACGCACGCGTTGGTCGGCCGCAAGCGGTGAGTTTCAACGGTTCTTTGACGATGTGCTGGTGCTGGCGGGCAAAAGGCTGCCGAACTGGATGGCCCTGGCACTGGAACCGTGGCCGTTGGCTCGAAGCGTTCCATTTACCCAGGAAGTGTTAGCGGGGTTTCTCGCCCAAACCTATGATCTTCCGCTAGATACGGGTTTCAGCGAAGCCAAAACTCGAATCGAAGCAGAGATTGCCACAGACGTTCGCCTCCGTATCGGAGGCGATGTTCAGCGCGTTCATTCCCTTGAGACCTGGTATTCGGCAATAACCTACAAACATGTAATCCTGCCGGTGTGGTTGATGGCCTATCGCTATCGGGACAAGGT
>JANNPR010000902.1:0-15354 GCA_031400345.1 Planctomycetota bacterium
GTGGTCAGTGGTCAGTGGTCAGTGGTCAGTGGTCAGTGGTCAGTGGTCAGTGGTCAGTGAATGTTAATGTGAATTCACCACCTCGTGAAATGTCGTCGCTTGACATCGCTTGATTTCAGGTTGAAAACTTCAACGACGAAAGGAAGCCGCGACGCCAGGCCTAAACGACAGCCACTAACCACTAACCTCAGGGCGCCTCCGATTCCAGGGCTTTGTGCACAAAGACATTGACCGCACCCAGCGCGAACGATTGCTCATTCGCAACGACAACTCGCAGGTGGCAATGACCTTTGGCATTTCGAGGGATTTCTAGTTCCGTTTGGAAAGTGCCGTCGGCACAGGGACATTCGTGCGAAGCCCACGAACGGTCATTGGCACACAAGTACGTCTCGGCAAATTCCGCCGGCATCCCCCGCTGCGCGTGAAATTCCGGTCGCGATACCAGCGTCGTCTTGTAGGTATCCCTTCGGCAAACTAGCTCGATGATACAAGACCCGTTGATCGGCGATTTGCCGCTCAAGGTGATTCGCTGACCGGCGCGAGCGGTGGCTGATGTTTGCAGAGCTATTTCCTGAGGACGTGGCAACCGCAACAAGGGATCCCCGAGCAAATTGAAGAGTTGGACATGCTCGATTCGCTCCGCCTCCAACAGTTCCGGGTCGGGACTAATGGCTTTGGCCAGCGCGTCTAATAGCTGGCGGTTTCGGTCATTTGACTGATTTTCGGTTGCTATCGCGGACTTTGCCAAGCTTCGCTTGGCATTCAGAAAAACTTCGCCTAATGTTGCTCGCCGACCATCAAAGTACTCATGCATTAGGCGGTCACCGAGCACAGCCATGGCGTACGGCATGGTCACGCGCGAGCCGCAAAGGATGGCAATGGGCCCCCCTTCGGCTCGCAACATTTCTTCGGCGAGGCAATCTCGTGGATGATCGAAAGCACCCACATAACAGGCTAGAAATAAAGCGATGGGACAGCCATTTTCAGAGCGCAACTTCGAAGTATCTCTGGTGTCAAAGATATGATACGACCCGCTTGGCGTGCGAATTCGATCGAGTTCCCGGCGCTGACCATGCCCAATATACACCCAAAACAGACATCCTTCGTTAAACCGCTGTAGCGTCGCGTCATGAAATTGACTGGGGTCCGGGCAAAATGGACTTCGCCAACTCCCATACGTCATGGACGTAAAGTATGAAGAGGGAATGCCGTCCGTCAGGAATTTTCGGGTAGTGGACTCAAGTACCGAATCGGTGAGTGCCCCGAACCCCCCTACGCCGGCCACAAAATTGATTCGCTGCCGCCATGTGCCCTGCGGCGATGAAGTTTCGTACGCAATGATGCGACTCACCAATCGTTCCAGCTCTCGCGGTGAATCAGCGGGCAGCCGACCAATAGCCAGATCCGGGAGTTGATCATCATCCAAGTCAGCAAACCAATTGTCCGTCGCCAGCTCGGGCTCGGAACCCCAGCGCACGTTTACTTTGGCTCGTGCCAGAAATGTCGGCGTCGATCGACGTTGAAGGTGCTCGTCCGTTGCCGCCGCTGGATCGGCGTCGCCCACCAGTAAGATAAATTTCAAGGGATTTTCTTGAGCTGCGCTGCGGATCGACTTGCGGATCGTTTCGCACGAAGGATCGTTGTCCAGCAGGACGCAACCATGTCCTTGGCTGCCGCGGTGCATCACCCAAGGCCCGAGCGCCGCGCGAAATTCGATCGGGCAGACGACTGCCGTATCAACACGAGCCGTGCCCACGTCGCCCGCCGTGACAACCCATAGCGTAACCAGCGTGAAGCATACGGTGCTCATAGCCATCCACCATCCCGTCTCTGCGATACCTGCTAAATTATTGAGGCTAAATCCATTTAATCCCCGTCCGGCTTATAAAGAATGCTTCCCAAGATTTGCCCGGAATGTACGGTCTCGTCCTCGAGTACGAGTTTCTCGTAGAGTGTACCCGATGCAGGCGCCGGCAGATCAATGGCAACTTCCCCAGCCACTATTTCAATCAACGGCGAACCGACTTCGACAAGTCGTCCCTTGCGCGCGTGCCAAACGGTCAGGGTGATTTCACGGTCGCCCAGACCTAAGTCTGGTAACACAATCGGGAAACGCTTAGGCGACATTTGGTTTCAATCATTTCTCGCGGGATTTGGCGGTCGCCTTCATTCGTTAAACTCCGAGCCGCAGGCGACGGTTTCAGCGGACGATAGTACCTTAGTCCGCCGTGGGTGTTCATAGGTTGGTGAAGCCGTCGCCTGCGGCTCGGGGTTAAACGATTTCTCAATCATTTCTCGTGCGTGATAGCTGCTGCGCACGAAAGGACCGCTAGCTACCTGCAAAAACCCCAACTGCCGCGCCAGATCACCAAGCCGATCGAATTCCCCGGGCGGCACATAACGGAGGACGGGAGAGTGTTTTTCTGATGGCTGCAGGTACTGACCTAAGGTCAAGAAATCGCAATTGTAGTCTCGCAGGTCGGCGAGCACATCCAAGATCTCTTCCGTGGATTCCCCGAGGCCCAACATCAGACCGCTCTTGGTGCGGATCTGTGGATTCAATTGTTTCACCTGTCGCAACAATTCCAACGTCCAGCGATAATCCGATTTTGGCCCCCGCACCTGTCGATATAGGCGGGGTACCGTTTCCGTATTGTGGTTGAACACTTCCGGTTGTGCCTCGGCGATTCGCTGCAGAGATTCTTTGCAAGACACAAAATCGGGGGTGAGTACTTCTACCGCCGCTCCGGTTCGAGCCCGCACTGCTAAGACGCATCGGTAAAAGTGCTCGGCGCCGCCATCCGGCAAGTCATCGCGAGTCACTGAAGTTATCACGACATGCTTTAAGCCGAGACGAAAAGCCGCCTCGGCAACTCTGGCAGGTTCGTCATCTTCGGGCGCCGCGGGACGTCCACGCGGCACTGAACAAAAGCCACAGGGTCGCGTGCAGATATTGCCTAGAACCATGAATGTGGCAGTCTTTTGCGAGTAGCATTCCATCCGATTTGGACAGCGCGCATTTTCGCAAACGGTTTCCAGACGCAGCTCGTCAAGCAATCGAGCGGTAAAATGATTGGCGTTTCCTTTTGGAATCTCTCGCTTCAGCCAACGAGGCAGTCGCAGCGTTTCTTCGCCGCTTGGCGAATCGGAATCGCAGGGATCGACGGAAGAAATAATTGAAAGTTCAACCAACCCGAGCTCGTGATCCACGGGGAACACCTTTCCACTGCGGCCAACCCGGATGGCCGGTGTGCAAATAGTAACGTGAGCGGCCTAAAGCCTCGGCTAATGCTGGCACCACTGCGGCACGCACCGATGGCATGGTTACGGCGCGTTGGCGTTCGGCAGAAAGGCTTCCCATGTTAGCCTTATCACCGAGAATAAGCTCACGGGATGTTTCCACGAAACGAAAATCCGACATCAAGGGATTGACGTTGACCCAGAACCCCTGGGTGGCAACCCAGTCACGGATCGCTACGCCCATCGCCGCCAGAATACCCGTTCTCCCCCACACGTGGAAATGATTTGGGACCTTAGTGCAGGGAATCTTCAAACTCGCGATGGCCCCGCACATACCGTCTTGAAGTCGGCCAAGGTATTCGCCCACGCTCCATCCGCAGGATTGCAGAGGCACAATCGGATACACGGCCAGCTGGCCAGCCGTGTGCAGAATGCAGGGGCCACCTCGTCGCTCCCAACGCAATCTGAGTTGACGCCGCTCCAACTCCACGTCTGTAAAGTGGATATCCCGTCGAGAACCGGTGCGCCCGATAGAGATTTCCCCGGCGTGCTCGCACAGCAGCACCACGATTTCGTCACGTCCGTGCTGGACGGCAGCGGCTGCTAAGTGACTCTGTAAAGCCAAAACGGCTTCGTACTCCACCATTCCTAAGAAATGAAATTGGGCGACAGGTCCGGATTCCGGGATATTGACACTCTGACCCGACATTTCATGTCCTGACAACGTTTTGCAACTAACCTAGTCATCCTAAGACGTCTCCCCACGTAAACGCGGTTGGGTATCTTACCGTTGGGTATCGGTCGAGTCGGACGTGAACCGCCCGCTCGAAACGTACGTAGTCGGAAAACACCTAAACCACTGTATCACGATGACCAACCTCCGCAAAGATCGACTCGTTCGCTATGCTATGCGGCTCCCATAGAGTTGCATAAGGCTTGGAACTATGGCGAAGAAACCGCAACCTAGCGAAAAAAAACCAGCGGATGAGCCTGGAAAGGTTATCTCCGAGAACCGCAAAGCGCGACACCGTTTTCAGGTTCTCGAAACTTTGGAATGTGGCATTGTGTTGGTTGGCAGCGAGGTTAAGAGCTTGCGAAACGGCAAAGTTTCTTTGGACGAAGCCTATGGTCGAGTTAAGGAGGGTAACGTTTGGCTCGTGGGATGCGACATTCCGGAATACCGTCAGGCCTCTATTTGGAATCACGAACCGAAGCGACCGCGGATGTTGCTGGTGCACCGCCGCGAACAGTTACGCTTTGTGAATCGGGCCACGGAAAAAGGACTGACGCTTGTGCCCTTGAAGTTATATTTCAACAAACGGGGGATCGCCAAAGTCCAGTTGGGTCTCTGTCGTGGTATGAAATTGCAGGACAAACGCGAGGTCTTGAAGAAGGCCGACACGAGGCGAGAGATCGATCGCGCCATGCGCCATAAAAGGTAGATTCCTGTCGGCCCATTTGGCAAGGAGCAGGGCTGGCGATGAATTCAAACGGCGAACCAAAACATGCTATCCATCAAAGAACTCAAAAAAACCTACGAAGAGCCCGGCGGACGTCATCTGCAGATCCTAAATGTTCCCAAATTCCAGGTGAATGAGGGAGAACAGATGGTCCTAGTCGGACGTAGCGGCTGCGGAAAAACCACGCTCTTACACATCATCGCCGGAATAAGCCGACCGACTTCGGGTAGCGTCAAAATCGACAATATCGAGGTCACACGTTTGTCCGAGGCGGCTTGTGACCGGTTTCGCGCCGAGAAAATTGGCTACGTTTTTCAAACATTTAACCTGCTTCCAGGCTTTTCGGCATTTGAAAATGTGATGCTCGGAATGACGTTCTCGCGAGGCAAACGCGATCCGGATCGAGCTCGAAAACTACTCGATCGAGTCGGTCTTAGCGCTCGCGCATCGCATAAACCGTCCGCGCTCTCGGTCGGCGAAAAACAGCGAGTTGCCGTCGCTCGGGCTCTGGCAAACCGTCCACGGTTGCTGCTTGCCGATGAACCGACTGCCAACGTAGACACGGCAAACCAGAAAAATATCGTGGATCTAATTCGTGAGACTTGCAGCGAAGAGAATATCGCTTTAGTGATGGTGACCCATTCGCCGGAGGTCGCCGAGCTGTTTCCGCGAGTGGACCGTTTGGAAAACATCAATCAAGCGGTGGCCAAATTATCGGTAAATTAAGGGTGCTTTGATGAATCTGGTGAAAATTGCCTGGCGAAGTATCCAGCAGCGCGCCTTAGCGTCGTCGCTCACGTGCTTCTCGATGGCGCTGGGTGTCATGTTGGTGGTTTCGGTGCTAGCCGTATTTGGTGTGGTCACCCAGTCCTTTCAGAACAATTCCAGTTTGGGGTACGGCATCATCGTGGGGCCAAAAGGTGGCAAACTCCAGTTGACGTTAAACACCGTGTTTTACCTAAGTGCACCCGTCGAAAACATTCCCTATGACTTTTACATGGAGTTTCTGCCAGCGGCCAAACGGGATGAAGAGTTAGCGACTGCAATTCGCCCTGCAAACCTCGAGCCTGGCAGGGCAGGAAGATATTCGGCATTCGTCAGCACGGTGATTCCTGTTTGTCTGGGGGACTATTTTGGAAATTTTCGAGTCGTGGGCACCACGCCCGACTTTTTCGGCAAGTTAAAGTATGGTCCTAGCGCCGATAAGCCGTACGAATTTACGGAGGGACGAAATTTTCTGGCCCACAGTCCCGACAACGGATTTTTTGAGGCGGTCGTCGGCGCCACGGTGGCGAGAGAGAAAAAAGTCAAAGTCGGTGACGAAATCCATGCAACCCATGGCGACCCAAATGGCGAGGGACATGGGCAGGGATTTCGCGTCGTTGGCATTGTGAAACGGACGGGCACGCCCAATGATCGCGCAGTTTTCGTCAATATGGAGGGCTTCTATCTGATGGAAGACCACGCCAAACCGCTGGAGGAAGAATCGAATCCTAGCCCCGCGACGGAAGGGTCAACGACGGATAATGAGAAGACTACACCACTAGAAAATCTCCAGCCGCTAGAACGTAAACCATTGCCTTTGGAGCAAAGAGAAGTCACGGCATTGCTTGTCCGAACGGTAAATCCATTAGTCACGCCAAGCCTGAAAAACTCAATCAATGAGGGACCAGTAGGTATGGTGGTCCTGCCAATCGAAGAGATTTACAATTTGTTCGAACTGTTTGTGAAACCCATCCAGTGGGCGTTGCTGATCGTCACTGCCCTGATCTGCGTTGTTTCCGGAGTGAGCATTCTGGTCAGTATTTACAATTCGATGAGTGAACGGCGCCATGAAATTGCCGTTATGCGGGCCTTGGGCGCCGATCGTTGGACGGTGACTTGGGTGATCTTGCTTGAGTCTGTGATTCTAGCCTTGGCAGCCGGAGTGTTCGGTTGGTTGGCCGGGCATACCTTAAATGGTCTAGCCGGTCCCGAAATCGAAGCTCGAACGGGTGTTTCGATCGGTTTTTTCGACGTCGCACCGGGCATTAACTTAATTTCACTCGTCGGATCGGAACCGGAGCCCGAGTCCATCATCCGCAAGCTCACGACCGTTTCGATCGAATTTGTCCTGGTGCCGTTGCTCGTCGTGCTAGCCATTGTTGCCGGGCTGATGCCCGCCATTCTGGCATATCGCACCGACGTGGCGAAATCCCTAGGTGTCTAGCTCATTTCGAGTTTGTGCGAACGCTGCCCTTCAGTCTCGCAGTAGAACTGGTTACATTCATAGACGTATACTAGGATTGGAGCAGCTTTGCGGAATTCGCCCTGTTGGTGATGGTCAGATGGTGACCATCGTGTCTTCAGACTTGATCGCCTGCATGGTCGTGGGTTCGTGGCGAAGCTGGAATCACAAAGGAACGATGTATGTGCCGGCGCGTTGTGTCGATGATTGTGGCCATGGTACTGGTGATTGGAATTCTTCTCACGCAGAGCTCTTCGGCCAAAGCCTGTCCGTTCTGCTCGGCCCAGGCGCAGACATTCACCGAAGAAATTACGACCATGGATGCCGTTGTATTGGCGAAGCTAATCCAGTCCCCGCCACCCGCTAAGGCCGATGACACCAGCCTCAACCAGGAAGTACCTAAGGCGAAATTTGAGATCGTACAAGTAATCAAAGGTAAGTCGCATCTTGGTGATCTGGGCGCGCTGAAGGCGATTGAAACAATCTATTTCGGTGATGCAAAACCGGGCAAGTTGTTTTTGATAATGGGCGTCGATCCTCCCAAGCTGATGTGGTCCACGCCAGTCGCAGTTACCGATCGTGCCAAGTCCTACATAACGTCTTTGCTCGATGTTCCCAAAGAAGGAGCGGCCCGGATGGAGTTCTTTCAAGAGTATTTGGAAGACTCCGATGAGATGCTCGCTCGCGATGCCTACGATGAATTCGCCAAGACACCGTATTCATCAGTTATCGAGCTAAAACCGAAGATGAAGCACGACCAATTGGTCGCCTGGATTAAGGATGTAAACATTCCCGCAAGTCGCCGCAGACTGTATCTAACGATGCTCGGCGTCTGCGGCTCAAAAGACGACGTGGCGATGCTGGAGGAAATGCTGAAATCCGACGATCGCAAGGCGAGAGCTGGATTGGACGCGCTGATTGGCTGCTACCTGACACTCACCGGTTCCGAAGGTATGCCCTTGGTAGAAGAGTTGTTCCTAAAGAATCAAAAGTGCGAATACGCCGACACTTATTCCGCAATCATGGCCTTACGGTTTCACGGATCGGAAACCACCGTGATCCCCAAACCACGATTGTTACAGGGACTTCATTACATGCTCGAACGGCCGCAGTTGGCCGATCTGGTCATCCCAGACTTGGCGCGCTGGGAAGATTGGTCGCAAATGGACCGGCTTGTGAAGTTGTTCAAGGAGGCCGATGAGAAGTCCAGTTGGGTCCGAGTTCCCGTCGTGAACTATTTGCGAGCTTGCCCTCTTCCAGAAGCCAAAGAACGGATTAAGGAACTAGAGAAAATCGATCCGGGTGCAGTCAAGCGAGCTAATTCGTTCTTCCCATTTGGTGGCGGCGCTCCGGCAGCACCCGCAGTACCAGCGAAAACGACAAGCATCGAAAAATCGAATCCCTTGAGCGAAGCTACCAAGCAGTCGCCAGTTGCAGCTGGTGGCAAGCGACCTACCGAGGTCGCGTCTGCCAATCGTTTAGATCCGGTTACAACCGATTTGGTACGCCAAACGTCCGCCCCTGATCGTAGTCTACTTTCGGCGAACCGTTTGAGGCTCGTCGGCGTAACATGGCTTACAGGCGCGATCTTGATGTTGGTTCAGTGGACCATCCTTCGCGGTCGGAGCGTCGGATAACGGGACTGCTTTAGCGACGCGATGTCCTATGAAGTGACATTTTGAAGTTGAGTGCTCCGCATTCTATAATCTAGCGGCAGCGCTGGCGTAAACCTTAGATCAGTATTTGGGGTGCACCGTGTCCACCGAGCATCAAGTTGTCGACAAATCGTACGCTATGAATTCTCCAGACGATCCCGAAACAACAAGTATCGAACTTTCTGGGGACCTAGAATACCCATACCGGATGTTGAGCAGGGCAGCTGTTGTATCCGTGGTCTTGGGATTGCTTTCGCTTGCGGGCTATCTATTTCCCGGTCTGTTAGTAATGGCTGCAGTGGGACTGGTTGCGGGTTTTGTGGCACTGAACAAAATCCGGACTTACCCGCAAGAATTCTCTGGTTCCGCGATGGCGTTGATGGGGTTATTCCTAAACGCTGCTGTTCTCCTATCCGGTCTCGGTTTGCACGCTTACATTTACGCCACTGAAGTTCCCGAGGGTTACCAGCGAATTTCTTTTTCAGATCTGCAACCGGAGAAAGCTGGGCCAATACCTTATCCTCCTGAAAGAGCCTTCGCTTTAAACGGTAAGGACGTCTTCATTTCCGGTTATATGTTCCCGGATGAAAAGAAAAACAAGATTAGCCAGTTCGTATTGATTCCGGATTTGGGTACATGCTGCTTTGGCGGACAGCCGAAACTTACCGATATGGTGCAGGTCACCTTGAAAGCGCCGATCCAGCTGGAATTCCGCATGTCAAAGCGTAAACTAGCAGGCAAGTTCCAGGTAGATCCGCAATTGAAGCCCGTTAACGGGGTAGGCGGGGTCTATTACCAACTTGACGCGAGTTTTGCAAAATGATCCGTCGGCAAGCTTTCTGGCTACTGGGTTTCTCTAGCGTTCTGGTGCTAGCAGTTGCTTCCTTTTCTCAAGGATCTGCGGATTCGACGAAATCGGCGGCATCGGAAAGCGCCAACAAAGTTAACAACGACACCGCTCGCAGAGACAGTGGCCCAAAAGACAGTGGTAAAGATGCGGGCAGCAAGACGAAGGACAACGATGTGAAGAAAAAAGATCTGACCTTTGACGACATCAAGTTTGAAATGAAGAAGGGGGATCCCTTCAAGCGGGCGATGCTGACCGAGAAAATCGAGAAGTTGGACGGGAAATCGGTTCGACTTCGCGGCTACATCTTGCCAAGTTTCCAACAATCTGGAATCACTCAATTTGTGTTAGTTCGCGACAATTTGGAATGCTGTTTTGGTCCGGGCGCGGCACTTTACGATTGCATTCTGGTGGAAATGGAAATGGGCAAATCAACGTCCTACACCGTCCGACCCATTGCGGTAGAAGGAATCTTCACTATCAACGAGTTCAAAGGGCCTGACGGTAAGCACTTGGCCATCTATCATCTTAAGGGCCAGCACGTGAAGTAGGACTCGCAGAGCTTCTTCTAAAACTAAATCACGTTTTTAGGCTGAAATCTATCGCCGCACTATCGATCTTTCCGAATCGGAGCGGCACCTTCCTTTACAGTCTTCCAACTGTTTTGCATACTACGTGCCCTTTCGCAAACGTCTGCGACTCGCGCAGACTTTTAGGCGACTCGCAAGGCAGCGTGTTGCCCGGATTTTACGTTCAGCATGATACGTTAGTTTCATGCTGAGCCTGATATACTTGGGTACGCGATCGTCCTGCATGACGGCCAAGGCGATCTGTTTCGCGCGGAGCACACACGGATGGCCAAACTGGCAATTAGTGAACTTACGACCTTTCGCTGGTCATTTGACGAAGACGTCAATGCATACCGCTCCGCAGGTATTGACGCGATCGGTGTGTGGCGTCAGAAGCTCTCCGATTTCGGAGAAGAAAAAGGAAGCGAGCTGTTGCACGAAACGGGTCTGACCGTTTCCAGTTTGTCGTGGGCCGGCGGATTCACTGGGAGCGACGGGCGCTCGTACAAGGACAGTCTGGACGACGCCCGTGACGCCATTCGATTGGCGGCAAGCTTACGCGCCGGCTGCCTAATAGTTCATAGTGGCTCGCGTGCCGGTCACACTCACAATCATGCCAGACGATTGCTGAAGAATGCGCTGTCTGAACTTTTACCAATGGCGGCCGACCATGGTGTTACTCTGGCATTGGAGCCGATGCACCGCGGCTGCGGCGGCGATTGGACATTTTTAACCGATATCCAAGAGGCCGTCACTTTCATTGAGACCTTAAAAAGTTCGTGGCTGAAACTAGTTTTCGATACCTACCACATGGCGGATGATCATGTGTTAGAACGATTGCCAGACTTGACACCTCATATCGCTCTCGTCCATTTAGGCGATTCCAAGCAAAAGCCCCAGGGTGAACCGAACCGCTGCCCGCTGGGGGACGGCCTGATCCCCCTGTGGGAATTTATCTCGGCCTTGGAATCATCAGGATTCCACGGTCACTATGAGGTGGAACTGATGGGCGAAGAAATCGAGGCTACCGATTACTGCCAGTTGATACAGCAGTCCAAAGTGTTCTTTGAAAAAACACTCAGCGAGAGGGTGATGTAAATCTGTGATTCACGCGCAGATCTGCGAAGGTGAGGAAATAAGGAGGCGAGGAGGTAAGTAGGTGAGGAGTCTCCTCATCCCCATCATTTTCTCACCCCATCATCTCCCTTCTTTCGGCGTCGATTTCAACTCAATGCCATCAAATGAGACTTCGCCGGTCGAACCGAACAGGCCGATTCGCAGAATACCTTCGCGAGTCTGGGGAGGCAGCTGAATCTTGGCGGTTTCGTGTTTCCAATCAAATGTTCCTTTGAAGGGACCCAGCCACCACGCGCCGAGCTCTTTACGTTGGTCGTCATATAGCGTAATTGCAACTGCCGGTGACTCATCGACACGTGCCATGGGAACGATGTTTTCGGCACGGATCCACCCAGATAGCTCCACTTCGACAATCGCACGTCCGTCGATGGCGAAGCCCTGGAGTGCGTGCGCGCTTTGTCCTCGTTCCTGATTGCGAAATGTGGCGACGTGCGGTCCCATTGGCGCCTTATCGTGCGTCTCCCAAAATGCCTGCTTTTGGTAGTACCAGCCCGAGATAAACCCCTTTTCATCCGCCGGTTGCTCAAAATCACCGTTGGTTGCTTTGGGGTGCAATGGATCTGGTTGAACTTTACGTCGGCTTTCGGCTTGCCCAGTCATTGGGACGAACAGCGTCGGTAATAGGGATTCCGATTCCAATTTCCCCTCCCGCTTGCGAAATAGATACAACGTTTGCTGGTAGCGTTCGCCGACGGGAATCACCATTAGGCCTCCTTCTCGGAGCTGTCCAACCAGCGCCGGGGGGACTTTTTCCGGTGAGCAGGTGACGACGATTTTGTCGAATGGGGCATGTTCGGGCCATCCCTGAAAACCGTCGCCGACTCTCACAAATACGTTGTGGTATTTCAAACGTTTGAGAGTGCGTTCCGCTTTTTTACCCAACGATTCTACAATCTCGATGGTATACACGGCTTTAACGATGGGGCTAAGAACGGCTGCTTGAAAACCACTGCCCGTCCCAATTTCCAAAACCTTGTCGGTTGGCTGCGGGTCCACTGACTGGGTCATGTAGGCCACGATCAATGGCGACGAAATGGTTTGTTGTTCGCCGATTGGGAGCGCCATGTCGAGATAGGCTTTGCCTCTCAGCTCGGGGTCAACGAACTCGTGTCTGGGAGTTGCGAGCATCGCTCGCACTACCCGTTCATCTTTCACGCCTGCGTCAACAATGGACTCCTGCACCATTTTCTTACGGGCTTTCTCAAAAACGGCAGGAGACTGAGCCTGGACACCGTGATTCATCGGAAACAGCACAAACGCCGCCAATAACCAAACGCCGCGACGAATTTCGTTCATAGCTCGATAGACTCCGAAAACCCTGTAGTTCGGTCGCCGCGAGAGTCGGTTGCCGCACCATGCCAAAACAACAGCAAAAGCTGACGGTAGCATTATAAGCAATTCAGTTAGTGATCACGGCCTCGCATTAAATTGCTTACCCTACTTCAATAGATTTCCCTTTGCCGCTATTGAACTCGTTTTTCCAAAACAACCCTTTTCAAAATGTGGCTGTTTATTCTTTTTTCAATTATTTCTGTTGGAGGTCGCACGAGTTCTGCCAGCAGTGGCCGCAGCGATGGCCGACCCGTGCGACAGTTTCCTCGTTCGAGCCGCCGAGAGAAAGTCAAACTATGACCTGGAAGACCCTTCTGAGTGCGCCGCTCAAACTCCGCCGACGCGCGAAGCCAACAAAACCGAAGCGTCTTTTCCGCTCCCTCCCCATGGAATGGCTCGAAGAACGGCGGATGCTCGCCACGGTGAGTGGGAGTTCGCTTGGGACGTATTGCAGCCCAGATCCCGGTCCGCCACCGTGACGCCGTCCGAAACGCAGCGTGCCACCGCCGTTGCGGACCGGCCGAGCGATTCGCAATACTAGCTGGCGATCCCGGAGTGCGGCGCAAAGTGACAAAGGCTGTTGTCCGACGAACCGCGGGCACCGCACGGTTCTCGACGGAACTTGATAGACAAAAGCACTGGTTAACAGGTTGGACGCCCTCTTGAAACGTAACGGCAGCACTCACATATTCCGCGTCCTAGGCATGGATTGTGCTGAGGAGGTGACAGCGCTGAAGCGTGAACTGATGCCGCTAGTTGCCGACGAGCAGTGCCTGGCCTTCGACCTCTTGCAAGGCAAATTGACCGTCACTTCGTCAGGGACCGATCTAACCGCCGAGCAGATTGTGCAAGCCGTTAATCGAGCCGCGCTTACAGCACAGCCGTGGATGGATCGATCCACGCAATCGGAGACGGGAGCGAAACCGGCATCTTCGCTCCGTACGTGGTTAGTCGTCATTAGCGGGTTGGCTACCACCCTCGGGCTTTTGGTGCAAATTTTGGCGTCAGGAAGTGTGAAGCCCGCCCTGGGAATCGAGGGGGGCGGGGCGCACGGGCCTCCGCCCATTGAGTCTTGTCTGCTGTATGCGGTAGCCATTGCCGCGGGAATGTGGTTGGTTCTGCCAAAGGCATGGAATTCCGCACGGCATTTCCGCCCGGATATGAACTTGCTGATGGTCATAGCCGTCATCGGCGCAATGTTAATAGGCGAGTGGCTGGAGGCCGCCACAGTCGCGTTTCTGTTCGCGCTCTCAAATCTGCTCGAATCCTGGAGCATCGGCAGGGCGAGACGTGCCATCGCCTCGCTACTAACTCTCGCTCCGCCTGAGGTACACGTACGCGGACCAGACAGCACCGAAGCCACGGTCCGGCCGGACCAAGTCACTATTGGCACGCGATTCATTGTTCGGCCAGGAGAACGCATCCCGCTCGATGGTCGAGTTATTACCGGTGCCAGTCATGTCAACCAAGCACCCATCACCGGCGAAAGTCGACCCATCGACAAAGCTGTGGGCGATTCGGTGTATGCGGGGTCAATTAATGGTAATGGCGCGCTCGAAGTCGAATCGACCGTCGCAGCCACGGATACCGTGTTGGCCCACATCATTCGGCTTGTCGAGGAGGCCCAGTCGCGACGTGCTAAAGCCGAGCAGTGGGTCGAGCGCTTTGCACATGTTTATACGCCGACCGTGCTCATTCTAGCTCTGGCCGCTCTCGTGATTCCGCCTCTAGCATGGGGTCAGCCGTGGTTAGCATCGACGTACAATGCACTCGTGCTGCTTGTGATTGCATGTCCTTGTGCGTTGGTGATCTCAACGCCCGTGAGCATCGTGGCTGGATTGACCGCGGCCGCTAATCGCGGGGTGCTCATCAAAGGTGGCATGTTTCTAGAAATTCCGGCGCGACTCGAAGCAATCGCGTTTGACAAGACTGGAACTCTCACCCTCGGCAAACCAGCCGTGGTAGATGTTGTCCCTCTCAGTGGACACAACGAGTCGGAACTGCTGGAGCGCGCCGCGGCGATGGAAGCTCATAGTGAACATCCGCTCGCTCGCGCCGTGCTCGAGTGTGCAAAAGCCAAGGGCATTCGCGCTGTTCCTGCCGAGAATCTTCAAGTGGTGCAGGGGAAGGGAGCGACGGCTACGTTCGCTGATCAATCGTTCTGGATTGGCTCGCATAAATACCTGGAAGAGCGGGGCCAGGAAACGCCAGCGATTCACGACCAGTTGAAGCAATTGTCAGCCGGTGGTCGGTCGGTCGTGGTCGTCGGCAACGAGCATCATGTGTGCGGCTTTCTGACTCTGGAAGACGCTGTGCGACCTCAGGCCAGGGAAGCTCTGGATCGATTGCGGGCCGTCGGCATAAAGCACTTAGTCTTGCTGACGGGCGACAATGTGCCGACTGCGAACTCCCTCGCCGCGCAAGTCGGCATCGACGAGGTTCATGCCGAGTTGCTTCCGCAAGACAAAGTAACCCAGGTCGAGTTTCTTGTGGAGAAATACGGTTATGTCGCAATGGTTGGAGACGGAATCAACGATGCGCCGGCTCTCGCCCGCGCTACTCTGGGAATCGCGATGGGGGCCGCCGGCAGCGACGCTGCCCTCGAGACTGCGGACATCGCACTCTTGGCCGATGATCTTACTCAGCTACCGTGGCTCGTCCTTCACTCCCGCCGGACGCTCGCCATCATCCGACAGAACATCTCGTTTTCCTTAGGAGTCAAAGCCGTGTTTGTCGTGCTAACGCTGGCGGGTTGGTCCTCGCTTTGGGCCAAAGCTGCCGAGTTGGTGGCTCTTGCGACAGGACCAGCATCTGCATTGTTTGGGCGCTCTTCTGTTCTTGAAGGCAGACTTAACAGCCTTGGTGGGCAGTCATACGAGAACTATAT
>JANNPR010000904.1:0-2440 GCA_031400345.1 Planctomycetota bacterium
CAATAATTCGCGTTGCTTGATCGGTTTCATGATATGGCCCGCCACTCTTAACTGGTCGCATCGCTCAAGTTCATCGGGCCTATCGCCGGAGGTCAGCATGAGTATGGGTGTGTGGGCAAGCAATTCGTCACCGCGGATGAGTTCCGTAAGTCCAAAACCATCCGTACCGGGCATGTTCGCGTCGGCAATCACCAGACAATAGTCGTCGTTCTGCTGCTTCGCCAGCCGCAAGGCTGCCAGTGCTTCCTGGGCGCTACCATCGGCATGGGCCCGTAATTGGAAGTAGTCAAGCATGTCACGTAAGAGACTTCGATTGGTCGCTCGGTCATCTACGATAAGGACGTGTCTCCCGGCGGTTGGCAGATGCTTCGTCGGCGGTTCTCCTGCCTCCTCCGACAAGCCAAACCGGGCGGTAAACTCGAATGCGCTGCCAAGCCCAAGCTCACTTGATACCCAGATCTGCCCCTCCATAAGCTCGACCAATCTGGCAACGATCGTCAAGCCCAAGCCGGTGCCGCCATGAACACGAGTCGACGAGTTATCCGCCTGCTCAAAAGCCTCGAAGATCTTAGTGAACTTTTCTGGCGGAATGCCGATGCCGGTATCCGACACCATAAATCGAAGTATCGCGTTGGCGTCGAGTTCAGACTCGACCTGCACGCGTAGGACAATTTCGCCTTTTTTGGTGAACTTGATGGAGTTGCCAAGAAGGTTTACCAGGATCTGTCGCAATCGGTGGGCATCACCTAATAAGTCATCCGGCGTACGCGGATCGATATCGCAAATCAACTCGACATCAAACTTGTTCGTTCGCACCGCCAGCGACCTAATGGCATCGCCCACGCTGTCGCGTAAGCTGAATGGGGAATACTCCAGCTCGAGTTTGCCGGCTTCGACTTTTGAGAAGTCGAGGATATCGTTAATCACAGCCAATAAGGATTCCGCCGATTTCATGCTCAGCTGCAGAAACTCGCGCTGTTCGCTGGACAAAGGAGAGTGCAACATTAGCTCCGTAATGCCGATGATCGCGTTCATGGGCGTGCGGATCTCATGGCTCATATTGGCCAGAAATTGTCCTTTGGCACGATTGGCCGCATCGGCCGCCTCTTTGGCGGACTTCAGTTCCTGTTCGGTGCGCTTACGAACGCTAATATCCAAAACGAAGCAAATGCATTGATCGTGCGAACCGTCCAGCATCGTCACACCGACGACGACGGGTACTCTCTGCCCGTCTTTGCGAAAGTATTCCTTTTCCCAAGGGGCTGCGGTGTTTGATCTTGCCAACTCGTCCAGCGCTTTGAGATCGCTCTCCCGAAATTCCTCCGGGGTTAAAGAATCCCAACGTAGCTGCCCGGACGTTAAATCGCTGCGATCGTAGCCAATGATTCGCAGAAAGGCGTCATTGGCGTAAAGAATGGCGCCGTTCAAATGCGCTCCCATGACGCCGATAATGTTCGATTCCACAAGTTGACGAAATCGAGCGTCGCTTTGCCGCCGTGCTTGTTCGGCCAGAACGCGTTCGGTAACCTCCCAAAACATGCCTTGAACGCCCACAATTCGCTGCGACTGGTCGCGAACCGGCGCCTTCAGAACTTGTACATAGATTTTGTGTCCGTTCGGGTGAACGTGTTCTTCAACAACCTCTAAAACATTGCCACCCTGCACTACCGTGGCATCGTCGTGGCGATACTTCTGAGCCAGCTCTAGAGGAAATAGATCCAAATCCGTTCGGCCTATTACATCCTCCAGGCGACGCCCAATCGTGTCACAGAATCGCTGATTTGTGGAGAGGATTCGACCCTCCAGGTCCTTACGGAAAACATTCAGAGGTAGGGTTTCCACAAGAGATGTGTAGGCCGCCTCGGATTCGCGCAGAGCCTTCTCCGCCATTTCTCGGGCAGAAATGTGATGCCGCAGTTCTTCCTTGGCATGTCGCAGCCAAGGCAACCACAGCCAGCGACTGGTGCGTTCGGAATCGGACGCACGTGGTCCAGAGTCAGGCTGAAGATCCATGACTGGGAGTGTACCGCCCGGCACGGATGCATACAACAATTTGATGATCAGTCGGCAGTCGGCGGTTGGGGGTCGGCAGTCGGCAGGCGGCAGTGGGCGGTTGGGGGTAGTCGGCAGTGGGGACAGCCGGTAGGCGGTAGTGTGTAATGAAGACTAAAGTCAACGGTCCTTGCCAGACGCTAATTTTTTACAGCGTTGCCTGGCGTAACTATCGGTCTTTCACTGCCGACTGCCGACTGTTTTACAGCGTTGCCTGGCGTAACTATCGGTCTTTCACTGCCGACTGCCGACTGCCGACTGCCGACTGTTTTACAGCATTGCCTGGCGTAACTATCGGTCTTTCACTGCCGACTGCCGACTGCCGACTGCCGACTGTTTAACAGCCTTGCCTGGTGTAAATATCGGACTTTCACTGCCCACTGACCAA
>JANNPR010000905.1:0-4141 GCA_031400345.1 Planctomycetota bacterium
ACCAGGGTGCCGTTGTCGGCGATCATTCGCCGGCGAACGGCTAGAAGTATCCCAATAGCGCCGTTGGCAATGTATTCGACGCCGGCAAAGCTGATCGCCATCTTCCGACAGCCGGCTGCGATGTGCCGCACCAGTAAATCCCGCAGGATGGTAATGGCAACCGAATCTAGAAGTCTTTTTTCAGTGATCCGCGCAATAGTAACGTCCCCAGTCGTCTCCAATTCGAGGACGGTCGTGGGCTTGGGCTTGGCTGGGGCCGGTTCGGAACGTATTGGTTTTATTGACTCGGTCCGACCACGCGCAATCGCATGTTGAATAGAACGCGCCAGCCAATGTTGATTGACTTCACCCTTGACCAGGTAGTCTTGGGCGCCTTTACTTAGCGCCGTCGTGGCGAGATCCTCATCATCTACATGCGTCAATACAACGATTGGAAGTCGACCAACTTTAGCTTGGGCCTTCTGGAAAGTTTCCAGCCCTTCGCTGTCGGGCAGGTTCAAATCCAAAAGTAAGGTATCGATGTCTCCCTGCGCGACTCTTTCTAACCCTGCCTGCAATGAGCCAGCGACTTCCACCTCAAACCCGGCGGATTCCAACATCATGGAAAAACGGGCTGCTTGTGTGACACTGTCTTCGATCAAGAGAATCCGCGGCATTCGATTCATCCGTTACAGGAGAATCCGGCTGAAATCATCTCTTTACCAAGTTTGTAGCGTGTCATCGGCATACACGTCAAACGTCCGCGAACGAGATTCATTAACCTAACCAGGCGCGAACGGCGGCGCACGCTTGATTCGTTGCATGCGTTAAATCGGGTAAACGTGCCTCGGCATCCTGAATCTGGCCATTTTGTCCAAACAACTCGAGCTCGCGGGCGATGGACGCGAGTCGTTCAGCGGCGAATATTTCGGCGGAACTCTTGAGCGTATGCGCGGCACGTCGAAGTACTTTGGCGTTTCCGCACAGGATTCCCTGTTGTATTTCCACGCTCAGCTTCGCACATTCGTCGAGAAACAGAATGGCCAAATCGCGCAGGCCATCCACTCCGACAGGAACGTACCGCAGCGCAGCCTCAAAATCAACGACGCATTCGGATCGGCATTTACTGACGGTCGCTGGTGCTGAATCTGACCTGGCTTGCCGCGAAAACCTTGAACCAGCGTGTTTGGTGATTGCCGCAAACATTTCTTGAGGATCTATGGGTTTCGACACGTAATCATCCATACCTCCCTCCAAACACCGTTCGCGATCTCCCTTCATGGCGGCGGCAGTCATGGCAACGATGGGGATACGCTGACCAGATCCTTGTTCTCGTTCACGAATTATGGCGGTCGCTTCCAGGCCGTCCATTACGGGCATTTGGACATCCATCAGTACCACATCGAATGAACCACATTCCAGTGCGGTGAGCGCCTCCTTGCCATTTGCAGCAACGGAAATCGTGTGTCCGGCTCGCTTGAGGAATCCGACAGCGACGCGCTGATTAACAAGGCCATCTTCGACGAGCAAAATATGTAGAGAAGGCCCCTCATTTTTAACGGGCTTTTTCGGTTCTTCGATCGATACCTCGGCCTGATGTCTATCGAGCGCGTCGAAGATGGTGTTCAGCAGTTCCGATTTGATAACTGGCTTGGTCATATGCCGAACAATGCCGAGTTGACGGCATTTTGCAGAATCGCCGGGCCGAGTGGCCGAGGAGATCATGACCATGGTCGGATTCTTCAGCGCCGTATTGCCCCGAATGAGCCCCGCCAAGGAAAAACCATCCATGCCTGGCATCATGCAGTCCAGTAAGACCAAGCGGTAGGGTTGTCCTTCGTTCGCCGCACGTTGCATCTCCGTAAGCGCAGCGACTCCGCCATCTGCGACTTTGGGCAGCAGGCTCCAACTCTTCAGCATTTCCTCCAGGATCCGCCGATTCGTGGCGTTATCATCCACAACCATTACTGGCAAGCCCGCTAAGGCGGAGAGCTGGAACCGATCTGTGGACGGTTGCTCATTCGAAATACCAAACTCGGTAGTGAAGTGAAACGTCGTCCCATGGCCCGGTTCACTCTCGATCCAGATACTCCCGCCCATGAGGCGAACCAGTTGAGAGGCGATTGCCAAACCCAGTCCTGTGCCGCCGTACTTACGAGTGGTTGAAGCATCCGCTTGGGTAAAGGCTTCGAAGATCGCCTGCTGCTTTTCTTTGGGGATGCCGATTCCCGTATCGCGGACGGAGAAGTGCAGACTAATTTGGCCATCCATGCGAGTCTCTTCATCAACCTCGACAACCACTTCGCCCTGCTCCGTGAATTTGATGGCATTGCCAACGAGGTTCACCACGATCTGTCGCAGCCGTCCTGGATCGCCAACAACTCGCTCTGGAAGTTGCGGATCTATTCTGCAGGCCAGCTCAAGCCCTTTCTCCGCAGCTCGCGCACTGAGTGTTCGGATTGTCTTCCCCACACAGTCCGATAAGTCGAAGCAAATGGATTCGAGTTCGAGTTTCCCCGCCTCGATCTTGGAAAAGTCGAGAATATCGTTAAGCAATCGCAACAAGGAGTCCGCCGATTGTTGGATCAAACTCAGATATTCACGTTGTTCAGGAGACAGCGGTGTGTCAGTCAACAATTCGGCCATGCCGATGATCCCGTTCATCGGAGTGCGAATTTCGTGACTCATGTTTGCCACGAACTCGCTCTTTGCAACGTTGGCTGCATGTGCCGCATCGCGCGCTTTTCGGAGCTCATCCTCCGCGCGCTTCAAGTGGCTAATGTCGCGCGAGATTCCGAACGTACCAATGATGTTGCCCTCACTGTCTCGCAAAGGCATTTTCGTCGTTGAGCACCATGTGTCTTCACGGTCAGGCCACGTTTCCTTCTCGATTCGGGCGACAACGGGCTGGCCCGATTCCATAATCTGAATTTCATCCTGTCTGGCTTGTTGAGCATGCTCAGCGGTGAAAATGTCTCCGTCCGTCTTGTCGATGGCGTGGCAAGGGTCACTAAGACCAAATTTCTTGGCTAGACTGCGGCTCACTCGCAAAAAACGGCTCTCGGCATCTTTGAAGTAGATCGAATCCGGGATGTGGTCGAGCAAGGTGTGCAGTAAGTACCTCTCCTTCGACAAGGGTTCTTCAGCTTCCGGTAGGTCAGGCGCTGATTCATTGGAATCGCAATGATTGGCATGATCGTTTGAGTTCATAGACCACCATCGCCGCCCAGGGAATCTCGTTCGCGATTTCTATTTCCCAGTTCTGCCGCTAGTTAACCGGTGGTTCGCAATCGAAGTCTTTACCAAATCGCTGACAAACTTCACACGACAGAGTGTCGCCGTTCGGTCAATTAGACGCACTCGCCCGAAGTTTTGACGCCAAATGCATGCATAATTTTTATCACAAGTCTTGGCACTTTGCGAACTTAGCAATCAATGGAAGGCCTTGTGACGCCCTGACCGTACTCACTTCTACGAGTTTCCATCTCCGTGTTACCTCAGGAATTCTCGAGGTGGCCGAGGCGCCTCGCTCGTCCACCCGGAACGAAATTCGGGAAGACTAAATAGTTTGTTTTCAATTCATTTGTTCCTTGGCACGCACGTTGCTCAACTTCGTTCATCAGTGTGGTGTCCGTTTTGGGCAATTTCGCCGTTCGAGGAATTGCCCGTGACAAGTTTTCAGACTGATAGCCTTGCCATTTAGGAGACAATTAAAATGTCTACGACACGCTATTCAATCGCTATTGCGTGGAAACGCGCATATCGAAGAGCCCTCCCACTTTTAGGGGCTGGCTTGCTTGCCAACGTGGCTTTGGCTCAAGTGCCTCTAACTCCACAGGCGCCCAACGTCCCCGCGCCTAACGTTCCGGCTCCAGGCGTAAAAGCACCGGACATCAAACTGCCCGGCGAAGTTACCCCGGCCACTCCAAATACCCCGGCAACGCCCAATACGCCGGCGACGCCAAAGCGAAATGATCCGGCAGATATACCCCCAGCGCCGGGCGAAAAAGTACCGGACGTCAAGCTGCCCGGCGAAGTTACGCCGGCAAATCCAAACGCCCCCGCATCGCCCAGCACGCCGGCGGCGCCGAAGCGAAACGATCCGGCAGATATTCCCCCAGCTCCGAGTAAGAAAAGCAACCAGCAGGTGCCGAGTAGGAAT
>JANNPR010000972.1:0-3077 GCA_031400345.1 Planctomycetota bacterium
CATTTGTTAGCGGGTCGAACTGATAATCTCAGTCGACCCGCACAACAGCACCTCACTAGCGCCGAACTCCTAGCCAAAACTTTTCTGACGGCTCATGGTACGGGCAAGAACATCACGGCATCCGCGACAGCAAGCCCGTTCACGTTGCTGGTGGCGACGTAACCCGTACCAGGGTCGCTCGGCATCGTGCTCACATTGAATTTGTATGTCCCGAGCAAGTTCCACTGGCCACCCCCAATCTGCTCGTTGAAAGTTGGCACGGGATTCGTCGTAGTAAGCGCACCCGTTACATTGGCATATGTGACCGAAAACGGGACGTTGTTTGAACGAGAAGGCGCGGCGCTCCATCGGACGTAAACCTGATAGTTGCCAGCTATCGCAATCTTAGGTGTCCATCGATAGGTGGCCTGTGCTGTGCTGGGAAAACCGCAATTGTTCGCAACGGTCGCACTATACTGCGAACCGCTGCCGTAGTAATTGGTTCCGTCCGATATGCACCAAGTCCCAGACGAGGAGATGCTCCCACCAAATTGCTGAACCGGAAGATCATCCAAAATGACACCTTGGCTAAGCATCACCGGGCTAGCATCGATCGAAATACTATTTCCGCCTGCTGTCACAGAAGCGCCGCCAGTGAGATCTCGTTTAATCATACTGACTCCTGCGGGCAACGTTCCTGTGGGTACAGAAAATGTCCCTGTCGAGCTAGGATTCCAAACGATGTAGGAGAACCGCCCAGCAGAGTCCTGGAGTTTCACGCTCCAATTGTTGGTGCTACTGTTGACCTCAACGATTTTATTCCCGATTAGCCATTTCGCTACTTCCCGATAGGCAACACCAGCTGGAGTTAACGTATCGTAAGTTGAATTTGGCCCTGGATTTGTCAGCCATAGAGTCAGATTAGCGGTATTGGGATTCGGAGTGTCCCAGGCATAAAAGTAGTGGCGGTCTATCCCACCAGCCTGATTCAGAATTAGCGATCGTGCCAAATACGCCGCGGCGAGCGAGTCACTGCTGAGATTGCTGGCACATAGCCGTCCTGTTTCTGTATTCCAAATGGGTTTCGTCGAAGCTCCATAACGGTTGACTACTGCTCTCGCCAGCGGAATATCGCGTTTATAGACGCGTTCGGGCGAAGGGATGAGCATCGGAACGCCGTTCGGCGGGGCTGCATCACACCCTAAATAAAAGTGTTGCGAGATGATATCCGCACTGATACCGCCACCTGCGGCCAAATAAGTGTCCAATTTTTCGAGATTTGCACTTGGGCTAAGAATCTGATTGTTTGGATCAATGTTTTTTAGAATGGTCCAGGCTTGTTGCGATAAGGTCACTAATTTTGCGGGCTTACCAGTAAAAAAATTGGAACAGTTACTTGAAGAAGTATTGGGCTTGGAATCAAATTGGGGTTCGTTCCAGATTTCCCAATGTTTGATTTTCCCTCGATATTTTGTAGCTACAGCGGTTACCCAATCGTTCCAAATTTGGTCGGTTGACGGTTCTGCGCTGTGCCCTCCCGAAACTTTATTCCATGGCGAACATTCTTTGGGTCTGGCTGAGGCCCACGTTGGCGTTATTCCACCTAGCGTAAATATAATTTCTGTTGCGCCATTCGCCAACGCGCGATCGACCTGGGCATCAATTCCTGTCCAGTTCCAATTATTCGTCGGGGGGCATGGCCCATTTCTACATGCGGTGAACCATGTAGCGCCCGAGTCCCACAGTCGTACCGCATTAATTGGATTTCTTTGTACGAAAGTCGATCCGGCCGGCTGTCCGACGGCGGGTAGCGTCCACGGATTTGTAAGCACTTGCGGTGGGTTTTGCCCTGCCAAGCCGTTTTTGTGGATATGCATTCCAAAGTATTGAGCAGGCGTCGCGGCAGAGGGCAGTGGCAGATCCAGTTTTTCGACACTTGCGTCATCTATCCATAACGTCCCAGGCGAATTCACGATCACCATGAACAGGCCCGGTGTCGCGCCCGCCAAACCCGATACACGATACTCTTTCCAAATGTTAACGTCTGCCGCACGAATACTGATGTCAGTCTGACCGTAAGGGTAGAATCCACCCGAGGCCTGCCTTAATTGGAGTGTCACATTCATCGGGCTTGCCGCGCGAAGCCAGACCTTGCCGGAATACGTGGCCTCGAGGAATGGCACACTTTGAACCAGTATTCCCTTGGGACCATTGACTTGCATTTTTTGTGACGCCGCACCGCCGTGTAAATTTGCAGGTGTTGAATCCATTGAATAAGTAATCGAAGCGGTCGAACTTTGCCAACAGCTATTGTCACTCCATCCGGGCGTAATAACCCCACTGACGATCGCACCGCCCCAACCAGCGGCTGGACACGAAGGCATATTTGCTTGGGCACCTTCAAATCCGGGGTTGGTAAGTAGTTCTGCGCGCACAGGTGACGAGTTCATCAAAACGACGACGATGAGGGCGCAGGCACAATGTACCAAAGACGTTGTTCTGTTTTCCAGCAGGTTGCAAAGTCGGTACGATGCTATGCGTTTCATTAACATTTCGGGACTACTGTGTCGATGGATGAATACCTCATTTTGATTGCCCTCGGCGCTACCCGTATACGTGCGGGCAATATCACAGAGATTTTGGTTGCGTGATTTAAGTATTCCGGCGACGAGCCGCGACGAATCCCACGACGCCTAAACCTGCAAACAGCATTGCGTAGATTTCGGGTTCCGGGACCGGCGCGAGAAGGTAAGCGGTGGTTATTCCTGTTACAGAGTTAAAGGCGTCTCCGACTATCCAGTCGTTGTTATTGATGCCCGTCACGGATTCGCGTGAACATTTTACTGGGCTAATCAAGTCGACTTTTTGAGAACAAATGAGACGGATGTTGGCCTAATCTTGTGCCACGCTCTGGCGGCACCATAGTTTCGTGGCCAAATGGGCAATGCGCACAAAATACGATCAATTTTTACAATTGTCTGTGATGTCCAAACGGACCGCCCACCAATCAATGATGAAAGCCTCGACATGAGTGAAAACATGCAAGGTGTTTCGTTAACTATCTGAAATCCCGAGCGGGAAATGATGTCTCGGAATAT
>JANNPR010001020.1:0-2664 GCA_031400345.1 Planctomycetota bacterium
GTTGCAAACTGGCCAGGTGATTGGAGATGATCTCCGGTAACATCGGGATCACTCGGTCCGGCAGATAAATGCTGGTCGCGCGTTCGCGAGCCTCGCTGTCCAGCACACTTCTGGTGGGCACGAAGTGAGCCACGTCAGCGATATGTACTCCCAGCCGCCAGTGCCCGTGCTCCATCTGTTCGAGCGAAATTGCGTCGTCGAAATCACGCGCGTCTTTGGGATCGATCGTTACGATCGTCAAGCCCGTGAAATCCGTGCGATGTTCCAGCTGCGACTCGTCAAATTTTTCCGCTTGCAGTCGTGCGTATTCAATTACCTCTTCGGAAAAACTATCAGGTAGATCGAATTCTCGCATGATCGCTAGAGTGTCAACCCCTGGGGTCCCGCGTGCACCAAGCACTTCCACCAACACCGCCTCGCCTTCGTGAACATTCGAGGGGAAGCGGACCATCTCGATAACGACTTTATCTCCCTCGCTCGCATTTCTGGACTCGGCGTCTCCTACAAGTACAGGTCCTTGGAATAGGCGACCGTCAATCTGTACATATCCGACCCCATCTTTGGGTAGATAGGTGCCGACGAACCGATGAGTATCGCGTTCTAAGACCTCCACAACCTCTCCCGCGAGTTTCGACTCGCCGTCGCGACGGCGATGGCTGATGCGAACGGCCACCAGGTCACCACTGGCAGCATCGCGGCGCTGCAGCTTGGGGATATAAATATCCTGCGATCGATCGCCGAGCCGTTTCGCGGACGAGGGCCGAACGAAGCCATTCCCAGCTGCGGTGCTACGGAAAATCCCTGAAATCGTTTTAGGCGGAGGCTTTTTGGCCGAGGCAGCCTGATTGGATATCTCGGGCGTTGCGGACTTTGCTGTTATATCGGAGGGCGCCGGAGCGTGAACCACATGGTTCGCCCCGTAGATTATCTCGCCACGCTTGGCCAGTTTTCGAATAACGACTCGCAACTCGCTGCGACTATCCGGATCCATATCCAATCGCTTGGCGATGACCTTTAATTTCACGGGGTGATAGTCAGGTTGTCGAACATGTTCCAAAACACGACGTTCAAGTTCAGAGCGATCCATAGAATGCGTCTTTGCGGAGCGCGAGCACGCTTGGCCTCTACTTCGTTACAAATAGGGCGACAAGGTGTCAACGCTCTCCCTTAAATAACTTTCGACCAAGGTGGGATAAGAAGGGGGTCCAATTACTATCGGTGTTGGTGTCGTCACGCATAAGCTGCGAAATCGAATGCATTTTGGCATCCAAATTGTCTAAATAGTGCAACGCTATGGCTTCCAGCGTCATCGGCAATTTCGGGCTGCCGTATTCGTACTCGCCGTGATGACTTAGGATCATATGCTTCAGCCGCAAGAACAATTCCGTCGGAACTGCGTCACCAGAAAGCTTTTCTGCTTCACGTACTTTTTCAGCGAGCATCTCCACGCCAATGACGAGGTGACCAAGCAATTGTCCTGCGTCGCTATAACCGAGATCACGTTCGTACGTGAGTTCGACCGTCTTGCCCATGTCATGCAGGAAGGCTCCGAACAACAGCTGATCTGAGTCTAGTGCTGGATATCGGGGTGCGATGATCAAGGCGACTTCCATGAGACTAATTACATGTTCCAGCAAACCGCCCCGATATGCGTGGTGATGCTTAACTCCAGCCGGCGCGGCAATGAATCGCCGCATAAATTCGTCATCCACCAAAAAACACTCGGCCAGATTCCGCAAATGATAGTTGCGTATTCCGCGGAGCAATTCGCACAGCCGCCGCGTCAGTCGATCGACTTCTGAGGTCGTCAGCGTTACAAAGTCCGTTTCGTCAATGCGATAGATTTCCACCCGCTCCATCCGATTGACGATCATTTGCAACGTGCCGTTGTATAGCTGCGTGGTCCCTTGAACACGGATGTAATCGCCGTTCACAAAGCCTTCGTACGTTCCCTCGCTGGCGTTCCACATCATGCCTGTCAATGACCCCGTTTTGTCCGACAATCGCACTTGCAAGTACAGATTACCGTTACGGTTAGCGCGTAGCTGCTTGTCGTTCGCTAGGAACACTTGATCAATGGTTTCGTGTTCGGACAACTGGCTTACAAACTGGCGGGTCATAAACAGTCTCTTGGTGCGCGAGAAAAAGCGAATTCTATGATGAAGAGTCGGCAGTGGGCAGTGGGCGGTGAAAAGTCGGCAGTCGGCAGTGGGCGGTGAAAAGTCGGCAGTCGGCAATGAAAAGTCGGCAGTCGGCAATGAAAAGTCGGCAGTCGGCAGTCGGCAGTCGGCAGTCAATCGGGGAGCACTAAGAAGCCCCATAGCTCAACCCTAGGTCGTTCCAATCTTGCGGCCTTTTGCAGCCATAGTACGTCCCTTCTTCACGGCCGCCTTTTTACTGCCCACTGCCGACTGCGCCACTGCCGCTTGTCCACTGACCACTGCCCACTGCCCACTGCCGACTGCCCACTGCCCACTGCCGACTGCCCACTGCCCACTGCCGACTGCCGACTGCCGACTGCCGACTGCCCACTCTTGTGTATCCACGAACGCTGCGTGTACCTATACTACTTCGATAAACTCGAACGCCTGCGGGACTCTCATCGAAGTAGTGCAGAAGCCGTTAAACCACCCGGGCAATCCGGATGGCGATTGTCAGATGCGT
>JANNPR010001023.1:0-2640 GCA_031400345.1 Planctomycetota bacterium
CGGATTTTCAACTGCTACAAAATGCCTTCCGGGATGGCCGTGCTCGTGACCTGCAGTACTTTGTCTTCGACCTACTGTATTTAGATGGTCGCGACTTAACGAAAGTTATGATCGAAGACCGAAAGCGTCTCTTATCAGACATACTTTCAGCAGCAGGCAAGTTAGACAGCATTCACTACACCGATCATGTTGTCGGCAGCGGTCCCGAGTTCTTCAAACAGGCCAGCAAACTTCATCTCGAAGGGATCATCTCGAAACGCCGCGACCGCGGTTATTCGTCGGGACGGAGCTACGATTGGCTCAAGGTGAAATGTGTTTGTAAAGACGAATTTGTTATCGGTGGATACACTGACCCCGAAAGCTCGAGAACTGGTTTCGGCGCATTGTTGCTGGGCCATCACGATAACGACAAACTGGTATACGCGGGCAAGGTCGGTACAGGGTTCAACGAACGTACGCTCGTCGATCTCGCGAAGAAACTGAGGGGGCTCGAGCGACGCGAATCGCCCTTTAGCAATTTACGCGCGAAAACCGGGGTAAGTAGCAGCGCTCACTGGGTCGATCCCAAACTTGTCGCTCAGATTCAATTCAGCAATTGGACTCGTGATGGTCTACTGAGGCACCCCTCCTTCCAAGGACTACGTGAAGACAAACTGGCCAAGGAAGTTGTGCGCGACGAGCCAATTGCCAATGAAAACGCGGTCGCTGCATCAACCGAACAACGTACTGGCAAGTCACTACCCATGAATAGCACATCGAAGAGAGCAGATCGTTCTAAGATCCTCAAGAAAACAAGGTCACGAAAGTCAATCTCTAGATTGCAGGCTGCAAGCGAACAGTATCAGGCGGATAAGGGAGAGTTCGAGGGCGTACGGTTAACAAGCCCCGACAAACACCTTTTCGCAACGGATGATAAACAGAAGCCGGGAAGCGAAAGCGTCAGCAAACTTGAACTCGCCCAGTACTACCTTGAGATTGCAGAGTGGATTTTGCCCCATGTCGCAAACCGACCGCTGGTACTCGTGCGCTGTCCGGACGGGCAACAACACGAATGCTTCTATCAGAAACATCCGGGTATTGGCACTCCCACCACGTTGAGACAGATTCCCGTGCGCGAGAAGAGTAAGACGGGAAAGTATCTCGTCGTCGACGACACCGCGGGGCTGATCTCGCTAGCTCAAATCGCCGCCCTTGAAATTCATGCCTGGGGATCGCATGCCGACACGTTGGAACTACCTGATCGCTTGATTTTCGATCTGGATCCAGATCCCAAGGTAACCTGGGAGCGCGTGGTGGAAAGTGCGCACCAGATCCGGAAATTTTTGAACGACATCGGTCTCGAAAGCTTCGTGAAGACGACCGGTGGAAAAGGACTGCATTTGGTGGTCCCCATTCAGGCGCGGCATGACTGGGACGAGGCCAAAGAGTTTTGTAAGCGAGCTGCGGAGTTGATCGTCACGGCAGATCCCAAGCGCTACACGTCCAACATGTCGAAAGCGGCACGCACTGGTAAGATCTTCATCGACTACCTGAGAAACGGGCGAGGCGCCACGTCCGTGGCCCCTTTCTCAACTCGTGCCAAACCGGGGGCACCCGTGTCGACGCCACTCACTTGGAAAGAGTGCACGCCCAAAATTCGCTCGGACCAATTCAACGTGCACAATCTGCCAACACGTCTGGCCAGTCTAAAGGCAGATCCATGGGAAGGCATTGATTCCGTGCGGCAGTCTCTCTCCGCCAAGGTCAAGCGACACGTGGGCATGTAGCACTATTCGCAAGGCGCGGATGGATGCAACTGATGAGTTCGTCGATATTCCCGGCGATGTTTACGAGCTTCGTATGGCTGCGATTTTGCGTCGAACACGTCAGCAAGATTAAAATGTGCGTCGGCATAGTCGGGCCGAAGCGCCACAGCTTGTCGTAAGCATTCCTCGGCATGGGGTAATCGGCCCAAGTCCAAGAGCACTGCGCCTAGATTATTCCAAGCCTCCTCATCGCACGGATCGCACTCCACTGCTTGTTGAAAAGCGATGACGGAATCAGCCGCCCGGCCCAACGCGTAAAGCATGTTGCCGTAGTTGAACCAGAGATTGCCGTCCTGAGGTCGAATTTCCAATAGTTTGCGGTAGATCGTCGCCGCCTCGTCCCACCGTCCGGCTTCGTCGCATTGAAATGCCTGCTCGACCAGCTGTTCGAAAAAGGAGTCATCCCGAATTGCCATACTAATGGTCAATTCGTCGTCGAAATCGAAAACGAACTGACCATGCGGTTCCACTAGTTGACCGCTCGCCATTCGTGCGATGGGGTTTTTTCCTAAAGTAACGGACGCCAACATCCCCAACACGTCGGCCCCATCTGCAATTTGTGAACGAAGCCGCCGAAGATTTCTCCCCAGTCTGCGTTTTCGGAGGTCGCTACCCAGGAGTGACGCGAGTCGCCTTAAACCAGCCACCTGCTGGTAGTCGAAGAAGGAAGCGTCGTCGCCAACTCGCGCCGGCTGAACCCATCCGTGCCGAATCCAGGACTGTAGACGGCGCAACGATATGTTGGCCAAACCGGCCGCTTGAGAGACGGAAAATTCATGATTCAACGCGGCTTCCATCCGTTGCTTCATGCGACAACAAATCCAGACCCGCTTCG
>JANNPR010001048.1:0-4367 GCA_031400345.1 Planctomycetota bacterium
AATTTGTACAACTTTTGTACTACATGGCCATGCTTAGTTAAGGACTAGACGAACGCAGCCAGCGGAGCCTGGACTTGATGACCCGGTAGTCCGTCCGGGATTCAACCACGGAGATCACAGGATCTCCCACGTTCCTGAAGAAACCCGTGCGGAAAACTTAGCCAGGCGACTTTTAAGCGCAGACAGGGCAGGTTAGGCGAGTTTTGAATTAACACTTGCGATACCTCTGCAGCGGACACATAATGAACCCATACCACTCTTAGTAGCGGTCGTCATTGTTCCACTCCTTGGTTCCATTCCATGTCGGGCCGGCCCCGTAAGCAGGTGATTCGTGACGACGAGGTGGGGATTTACCACGTGTGGTCCCGCTGCATTCGCCGCGCCTGGTTGTGCGGCCTGGATCCGATCTCAGGAAAGGACCTGAGTCATCGAAAACTCTGGATCTATCAGCGCCTCGGCGAACTTTCGCAGATCTTCGCCATAGATGCCTGCGTGTTTGCGATTCTATCCAGCCACTACCACTTACTGGTTCGCAATCGGATCGATCTGGTAAATCAGTGGTCGGACGAAGAAGTCGTACGCCGCTGGTGGCAACTTTACCCGGAAAGACGTGACGAAAACGGCGAGCCGACGCCTCCCACCGAGCTCGAAATCCGCTCGCTGCTCAGCGATGCGGCACGGGTCGCCGAACTCCGCCGGCGGCTGAGCAGCATCTCCTGGTTCATGAAGTCGCTCAATGAATGGATCGCCAAAAAGGGAAATGCTGAGGACGGTGCAAGTGGCCATTTTTTTCAGGATCGTTTTGGCTGCCGAAGTCTGTTGGGTGAATTGGCGATTCTGGCTTGTTCCATTTACATCGACTTGAACGAGATCCGCGCCCAATTAGCGAGCACCCCGGAGGAATCCGAAAATACCTCGGCCTATTGGCGGATTCTGACACGGATCAAAAACCGGGAGCGACAGCTGGCATCTGGGAATGTTCAACCAACAGGGGCTGAAGACGAATGTCCTGCAATTTGGCTCTGCCCGTTATACGAGCAGGATTGCGCAGTGCTCCTTGGTCCCCCGGGAGTAGCTTCGGTGGCAGAATCCCGCGCGCATGATTTCAGCCAGGCCAACTTAGGCGACGTGCGCAAGCGCTGGCGGCATGGCTTTCTGTCGGTGACGGTGGACCAGTACCTGGAGTTGCTGGATTGGACGGGTCGCGAGTTAGTGGCGGGCAAACGGGGTGCGATCGACGCCGACTTGCCGCCCATCTTGGAGCGTCTCGATTTTGATCCGGAGAGCTGGCTGAAGTTGATCGACAACTTCGAAAGCTGGTATCGCACGGCAGCCGGTACGGCTGCGGAACTGGCCGCTGAAGCGGCGCGTACTGGCCGGCGTTGGCTACACGGCATTGGACCGCTGCGCATCGAGTTCGGCTGACGACTTTTCGGCAGCATCGTCTTGCGTATTCACGAACTGCCCCTAGGGATGCATCTTCACGCGCGTCTTGAAAGCTTCTATTCCAAGTGACGCTGACCGTCCACGCTGAACTTGCATTTCTTGTCCCTTCCACTCGCACGATCGCTCCGCCATTTTACGCCGCTTTTTCCAAGTTGGCTGCTGTTGGTTCACCAGATTTGCTAGCCTGCCAGAATTCCTTAATTTACCGCCAAAAGACGCCTGTCTTGGTTTTCGTTATTGGTTGCTGAGGAGCAGAGCGATCAAAAACCCGGAGCAGCACACCCGTGTCCACGAGAACTTGCATCGGGCTTCAGTCCGTTGAGTTAGGCGTGATCGCGATAGATGTCGGCCCGCGAAAAATCAGCGGGTAGGGAAGGGCCATCTGTGCTTAATGCTACGATTTGCCGTTCGATTTCATCCCAGGAGGGGCGATTCGGCGGCTCGCCATTTGGGACGAGTGTGCGGACGTATTCCGCGACGGTCATTCCGGCATTTTGAGCTTGGGCCTCTAATGCCTTGGCAGTGCTTTCGTCAATTTGAATAGTTACCATTGCCCCTCCTGACAGATAATCATACCACGTATTCCCCTTGGCTCACAAAGGCGATATTTAGGCATTAGCCACGCTCCCAAACGCTCCAGGTATTCGTCATGCAAAGTATGGCTAGTTGCATCTCCATCTCAAAGCGGCCAAATCAATCACAGGTGCCATAGAAAACGGCTGGTGGTTTTTCTTGGTAGACGCTCAAACACGCCGATCTCTTAAAAATGTTCGACTAGACTACCTCGAATCGATCGCAGGAGACGTTGAAGAGGAGGACACGGATGACGAGGGCGATGATGATCTTTGACGCCAATGTTGAGCTCTTATGAATGCTGAAGAAATAATTGTACATGCGGCTCTTTTTGCCTGTACACCGTAGCACCGATAGTCCAATCGCCGTCTGGAATCCGAATGTGTCTCGACTTCAGCGGCATCTGATGCAGTGTTTTCCCCGACTCGAAATGCGAAAACGTTGAATGGGCTCGAGCAGCTGATTGACCTACTGGCCATTCGCTAACAAGCTCGATGTCGGCCGCGAATGCCCTCACAACTCCTTTAACCGGCAAACTCTACCACGGCCGCCGCGCGGGTTGTAACTGAAATGCATCTTAGTCTGATTTCATTGATCCTATCGATTCTGACGTGTCGAGGGATTCCGTAGTGAGTATCGTTTATCCAGGTGTTTTCAAAACACTGAAGATCTTAGAAGAACCTCATAAATGAACATCAAGGATTGGTTTTGTCGCTCGGGCCTGGTTGCGCTCGTGGCTGTGGCGGGTTTGTCGAGTTACGGTCAGGAACCAGCCGACTTGGAGTATCCCGTGCCGGAATACGAGTTCACCACCGAGGAGCAAGAGCCGCACGACTTGGATTCACTTTTGCAGCGTCTGCAAGCTACCGAGCAGCGTCTGCAATTCCTCGAGGAACAAGGACAGAAACAGGAAACAAAGAAGCCCGAGCCTCCGAAGGAAAAGAAGTGGTACGATAATTATTCACTCAGAGGCTACGCCCAATTCCGTTATAACTATACCACGCATACGGAGCCGGGATCGGCCACGCCGAATTACGCCGGCGACTCTTCAATTGGGCCCGATCAGGAGTTCCTGATTCGCCGGGCACGGCTGATCTTCACGGGCAATGTCAGCGACCACCTGCGGGTCTACCTGCAACCAGACTTCGCCAGCACGCCCGATGGCTCCGCGAGCAACATACTATTCGCTCAGATCCGCGACTGGTACGGCGACATCTTTCTAGACAAGGAGCAGGTGCACCGCTTCCGGGTCGGGCAGTCCAAGGTGCCGTACGGTTGGGAAAACCTGCAATCCAGCCAGAACCGCCTCTACTTGGATCGTAACGATGCGTTCAACAGCGCCACGCGGAACGAGCGCGATCTAGGCGTGTTCTACTACTGGACACCAGAGTATGCGACCGACCTCTTCAAGATCCTGGTCGATGAGGGCCTGAAAGGTTCGGGTAACTACGGCATCTTCGGCATCGGCGTTTACAACGGTCAAGGCGGTTCGCTTCGCGAGCTCAATGACGATTTGCACGTTGTTGCGCGTCTGACGTGCCCAATCGTCCTAAACAATGGAGATGTCTACGAGGTCGGTATTCAAGGCTACACGGGCCAATACGTGGTTCGCGGATCAGCCGTGAGTCCCAACGGCGTGGGCGCGGCGGTCACTCCGACCGGCACACTCGGAGAAGGGATCTTGGATAATCGCTTGGGTTGGACCTTCGTCAAATATCCGCAACCTTTCGGCATCCAGGCGGAATGGACGGTCGGCCGTGGGCCCGCACTAAACGAGACACAGACGGCTGTTACTGAACGGTCCCTGTACGGCGGATACGTGGGGGGCAATTACAAGTTTGACACCTACCGTTACGGCACGATTTCGCCATATTGCCGCTACCAATACTTCCAGGGCGGCTACAAGTCGGCTAACAATGCGCCGTTCAGCCAAATTGAAGAATTGGATTTCGGGTTGGAGTGGCAGATTCGCAAGGAGGTGGAGTTCGTCACCGAATACGTGGTCACGGACCGCACGAACCTCACCGCGCTTTCGACTGCCAATACGCTTTCATACGGACAATTCGAGGGCGAAGTTCTGCGCTTCCAATTGCAGTGCAATTACTAACGTCTCGCTCCTGAATTTCCGATGCCGGCTGAAGGATTCTGAGGAAAGGAACTTGCCATGATACGATTGATTCCAATTGCGCTGCTCGCGCTCGTTGCCTCCGGCGAAATCAGCTCAGCTAATGACGGGGAATGTTGTGGTTACTGTGGATGCAAGCTTCATTGCCAAGTCATGTGCAACTGGGCTACGCGCGATGTGCTTCGCTACAAGGCTGACCATACGGAATGTCCGCCGCCGTGCT
>JANNPR010001073.1:0-6303 GCA_031400345.1 Planctomycetota bacterium
CTCAGCGGCGTCTTCGATAACTTTGAGGTTGAAACGGCGAGCGAGGTCCATAATCGGATCGATGTCGACCGGATGACCGAGCACATGTACGGGCATGATCGCTCGCACCCGTCGTCCAGAGGAGCGATTTCGCAATTCGCCGTTCTCCCAGTGGCAGCGGCGAGTCAAAAACTGTTCGACCAACTCGGGGTCCATCTGCCAATGCCTTGGTTCGGCGTCAATGAATACCGGCCAAGCGCCGCAATAGCGGATCGAATTTGCCGATGCGATGAACGTCAAGGTCGAGACCAGGACCTCGTCGTTCGCTTCGATACCCATCGTGATCAGAGCGGTGTGCAGCGCAGCCGTGCCGCATGACGTGGCCACCGCATGCTTGACTCCCACCTGCTCGGCGATCCGACTCTCGAATTTGTCAACATAACCGCCTACCGAGGAAACCCAGGTCGTGTCCAAACAGTCTTTGACATATTGCCAGGCGTTTCCACGGATCTCAGGCGTAAACAGGGGGATGGGCCGAACGGCTTTCGTCGAGTTTTCCATAACGCAGATCCCAAGCAGGAAATTAAATAGTCGCTATAGTTTAAGAGAGCCGCGGTTACCGCCACCACGGTTCGGTTCCGGAGTCCTCAAGCGGCTTTGGCTGCTAAAGGGGGCACGTTGTAGTACCTGGCGTCGTCAGGATTCATGACCATACCCGACTTGACGGTTCGATGGATTTCGCGGATTCCGTCCTGCACGGTTTTCGTGATTCGAAAGTCCAGGCGATCGCGAATCTTCTTGAATGTCACGCGATAATCTCGCGGGTCTTCATTGGCGGTCACATAACGCACTCGAGCCGAGGGATCGACCTCTCGAATCAAGTCGACAAGCGTCCGCTTTTGGAAGTTCTGGCTGTCGTCACCCACGTTGAACACGTCAAAGGCGACCTTTTCTGTGGCACTTTGCAAGACGAGTAAGACCGAGCGCGCCAAGTCATGGACATGGCAGTAAGGACGCCAGAACTGGTCGCCAAAGATCACCAGTTCGCGGCCCATCGCGACTTCTTTCGTGAAATCATTCACGGTCAGGTCGAAACGAACTCGCGGCGACAATCCGAAGACGGTCGAGAAACGCAGGCAAGTTGGCACACAAGTCCGCGAACGAGCTTGGTTCAATAGGAACTTCTCCGCAGCCACTTTCGTTTCGGAATAAACTGAAATAGGTGCGAGAGTGCTGTCTTCGCTCACCATTGAATTTGGATCTTCCATTTTTCCATAGTTGGAACAGGTCGATGCAAACACAAAGCGTTTGACCCGTTCCTGATCCGCCATTTCATACAGGATTTTGGTTGCGTCCAAATTCACTTTTCTGGCCAAGTCCGGATCTTTTTTGCAAGCAGGATCGCCGACAATCGCTGCCAAGTGGACCAGTCCATCCGCACCCGTCAACGCCGAACGAAAGGATTCCGGCTGGCGGACGTCTGCGTGGATGAATTGAAACGCTGGGTGAGCGAGCAGCGGAATGATCGATTCACCACCGAACGACAAAGCATCAATGGCGGTAACTCGGATTCCGTCGTCCAATAATATTCGGACGAGGGCGGACCCGATGTAACCAGCAGCTCCTGTCACGACGATATGGTTCATGGCAATCCTTTCATAATTCGGTGTCGAGGAGGCCGGCCGCAGCTCACGTACCTAGAGACCTCCTGTCTCTTAAACTAAGCGGCCCGACGTACCGGTTGGGTGTCTCGCAAAATCAACTCCGCCAGCCGAAACTCCCAAGGTGTGTCGATGTCGATAGATCTTTCGGCAGGCATAACGTAGGGGACAGAGTCTGTGGGCTGCATCATCCGTGTTCGCAGAAGCGTTTCGCAATGATGCAAATGAATCACGCCGTTGACCGTATAGACCTTCGGCAGCAACTGGCGCACAAGACTTCCGGACCACGGGATGAAGGGCACGAGATGGCCTTCTTCGGTGATCTGTTTTGTCCACAGGGGATGGTGTGGCGGTTCGCAGACGCTCATCACGGCCGAGGCGTTGCGAGTCGTTGCCAACTGAATAGAGCGGTCAATGTCTTCGACCGTCCGTAAGGGACACGTAGGCTGCAACGTCAGTAGGTAGTCGGGCATCTGACCTCGATCTCGCAGCCACTGAATCGCATGCTCGACGACCACCAGATGAGGAGTGTCGTCTTGTGCCAGTTCCGCCGGTCGCACGAAGGGCACTTCGCCGCCCCATTGCCGGCAGACCCGCGCGATTTCCGGATCGTCGGTCGAGACGATGAGGCGACTGAGGCGTTGCGACTTGCGCGCCTCTTCCAAGGTCCAGGCGATCAATGGCTTGCCCGCCAGATCCCGGACATTTTTTCCCGGGATGCCTTTGGATCCGCCGCGGGCGGTTACCAGCCCATAAAAGGTAGGAACGCGAGACATTCGCTAGGCAGCCTTTCGCAAACTGTTGTTGTCGCCGTCATCCCCGGCAAGGACCGGCTGCGAATGATATCGACGAACTCGGATCTCACAAGATCAACCCGCCGGCCTTGATCGACAAATCATGGTCGTCCTACGCTGCACGAGCGAATGGTTCATTCGAGTTGTCCGGCCTCCAATCGTGGAACTGCTTCATCAGCAGGCGTTCGTCCAACGTCACCTCTTTCAATCGTTTGACGATGGCCTCAGCCGCCCTCCCTTGCCCGTAGATATTCTCCAGACCCTCCAGCGATGCCCGGAAGTCATCTGAAACTGCGCGACGCACGGCGGCTTCGATTTCCCCCGAATGGTGGCCAGTGTCCAACACGTTAGGAGATCTTGGTCGCCCCGATTGCCTCTTGCCGATGTTGACGACGGGCAATTTAAACGAGGCCGCTTCGATGATTCCACTGGACGAATTGCCCACCATCGCAGCCGCTCGGGACATCAGACTGAAGTAAGCCTTGATGCCCAGATTATCCAGTAATCGCACATTCGCGCGGGGTTGAGCAAATCGCTCCCAGGCGCGAATGATCGTGTGGTTGGAAGTATCGGCGTTCGGTTTCGTGATAATGATTGGCGAGTCAATCAGGGATAAAGCAGCTGTCAGTTCGTCGATTTGCTGCGCCGTATCCTCGTATTGCAAAGTCACCGGATGAAACGTGACCAAAATCGGCGCGACTTCCAAAGACATGCCGATCTTTACTTCTAGTTCCTTTCGGGAAAGCAGCTGAAGGGTACTGAGATGGTCTAGGGCCGGGGCTCCCGAAATGGTTACTCGCCAGGGTTCTTCGCCAAGCTGAACAATACGGCGACCGTGCTCCTGAGTCGACGCAAAATGCAGGTGGCTGTACTTGGTTATCGCGTGCCGAAAGCAGTCGTCGATGGCGCCGTGAGTGACCTCGCCACCGTGAACATGAGCAACGGGAAGGCGAAATGGAACGGACGCAACCGTGGCGGCATGCATCTCGAATCGATCGCCTAGCACCATCAATAGGTCCGGGCGAACTCGAGCATAGACCTGCGCCAGAGAGATGGTGCCCAGTCCCATCGATTTCGCGATCGCTTCGGGGGAGTCGCCCCCCAGGAGCATCTCGACGCGGTCGCCGATCGTGAATCCTTGGTCAATGATCTCTTGGATCGTCCAACCGTAGGTCGCCGACAAGTGAGCTCCAGTCACAATGAGATGGAGATTCAATTGCGGGTCGGCCACAATCCTACGCAAGATTGGAGAATAAATGCCGAAATCGGACCTGCCGACGGTGACGACGCCGATCGTTCTCAAGCCACGTCCTCCAAAGTCAGCAGCGAACCGGCGGCTACTTTGCGCCGCACGAGACGATTCAACAGGTGCGGCTTCATGATCGGCGGCAATCCTGTTCCCGGCCGTTTGATCGCAATGGTCTCTTCGCCGAGCAACATTCCTGGTTCCAGGTCGACAGCGGCGACTAAACTCTTGCGAGCCACGGCCGCTGTGCTCTCTTCGCAGATTGCCGGTCGCTTTCGACCCGTGCCTAAGGCCGACTCAATCGTACGAATACCGCGGACGAGCTGGCCGAGTTCGGCCGGTTCCGACGAGGCGGCGTGATCCGGCCCCGGCAGATGCCGGTCGAGTGTAAAGTGCTTTTCGATGATGCAAGCACCCATTGCCACGGCAGCCCAGCTGACCTCATTGCCCATAGTATGATCAGAGTATCCAACCGGAAAGTGAAACGAAGCGGACAAGGTTTGCATCGCGCGAAGGTTCACATCCGCCGGATCGGCCGGATAGTTGCTGACGCAATGTAACAGGACCAATTGTCGATTACCGGTCGCTTCCAAGGTTTCTAGGGCATTCTCGACCTCGCCTAATCGACACATGCCCGTCGACATAATGATGGGTTTGCCAAAGGATGCAATGTGCTTCAGAAGGGGCAGATTCGTTACTTCGCCCGATGGAATTTTGAATGCGGAGACGCCGAGTTCGTTAAGCAAATCGGCAGACCGTTCGTCAAACGGGGAAGATAAAAATTGAATATTACGACGACGGCAGTGATCGATCATCTGGACGTGTGAGTCGCCGTCTAACTGAAGGCGCCGCAGCATTTCAAAATGCGATTCCCGGGTGCCGGTCTGTTTCTTTTGGTATTCGGCCTTGGGGGCATTCTCAGTGACCAGGCGAGTCGCGTCGAAGGTTTGAAACTTGACAGCATCGGCTCCTGCCTCCGCCGCCGCATCGATCAATCGTAAGGCAGTGTGCAGGACGCCGTTATGATTGACGCCCGCCTCGGCGATGACCAAGCAGGGGCTACCCGGTCCGACTTCCTTCCCGCAAATCGTTAAAGACATGCTAGCGATTCCTTTCGCAACTACCTTCGGACATGAGGGGCCAGTTTATACTGAACCGGTTCTTCGTCGTAAAGACGATTCCTAGAAGACACCGTCATCGTTGAACGACCATAAATGGTATATTTTCCTGTGGCCAATCGAGGAACCCAATTGACGAATTTACGGCGGGTTCCCGAAAATGCTTGCCGTCGCAGCAAGGCGTGTTTCCTTCTGCGCAGATTGTGACACCGTAACGCTCCTCGAGCTTCCAAGTATGAAAAATTTGCGTCAACAAGATCCGGACGTGTGGGCAGCGATCCAGGCCGAGATAGTCCGACAACAAGATGGTTTGGAGATGATTGCCAGCGAAAATTACACCAGCCCTGCGGTGATGGAGGCGGTGGGCAGTGTTTTGACGAACAAGTATGCCGAAGGCTATCCGGGCAAACGCTACTACGGAGGCTGCGAGCACGTCGACAAGGTAGAGGTATTGGCGATTGACAGGGCCAAACAGCTATTTGGCGCCGAGCATGCCAACGTCCAGCCGCACTCGGGCTCCCAAGCCAATATGGCTGTTTATTTAACGGCAGTGCAGCCTGGGGACGTCATTTTAGGACTGAGCCTGGCTCACGGTGGACATCTAACGCACGGTATGCACCTGAATATCTCGGGCCGCCTATATCGATTCATCTCTTATGGGGTTACTCCGGATACTCACCGCATCGATTTCGATCAAGTAGCAATGTTGGCTCGCGAACACCGACCCAAATTGATCGTAGCTGGCGCCAGCGCGTACCCTCGTGAGATACCCCACGATCGTTTCGCAGAAATCGCGAGAGAGGTAGGAGCCAAGCTATTTGTCGACATGGCTCATTACGCCGGCTTAGTCGCTGCCGGGCTGCACCATAATCCATTAGGGGTAGCCGATTTTGTTTCAACTACCACCCACAAAACGCTGCGCGGACCTCGGGCGGGGTTGGTGATGTGTCGAGCGGAATATGCCAAAGAGTTGAACAGCTCGGTGTTCCCGGGCCTTCAAGGCGGACCGCTAATGCACGTTATCGCCGGCAAGGCGGTCTGTTTTAGCGAAGCCTTGAAGCCGGAATTCAAACAATATGCCCAAGCGATCATCGCTAACGCGCAAGCTCTAGCCGAAGTACTAGCCAGTGGCGGACTAAAACTAATTAGCGGCGGAACGGACAATCATTTGCTGCTCGTCGATGTTACCACCCTAGGTATTGCGGGGAAAATTGCCGAATCGGTGCTAGAACGCTGCGGTATCACCGTCAATAAAAACATGATCCCATTCGATGCTCGCAAGCCGTTCGATCCGTCTGGAATCCGAATTGGTACTCCGGCCCTAACGACGCGTGGAATGAGGGTTACGGAATTGCGCCAGGTAGGACGCTGGATCCTCGATGGACTCAAGCACGTCAACGACGATACCGTACATCGAAGAATTCGCGAAGAAGTTTTGACCTTGTGCCAGCAGTTTCCCGTACCGTCCGAGGCCTGCTAATGATGTAGTAGGCACACTCCGTGTG
>JANNPR010001208.1:0-17615 GCA_031400345.1 Planctomycetota bacterium
CTGGTAGCTGGAATGGTGTTCTCATTGATCACGGTCATGTTTGTGAGCGGCATCGCAATCAACGTGCTGATCATTCCTATGCAGATTAAGTCTGGTTTGATGCAGGATTTTGGCTCGGCGTTCGACTTTGCTTTCATCAAGCAGTTCGCATCCACCGTTTGGAAAGAAACCATCGTGGGGTTGCTATTCCTGATGATTGTCGCGATTGGGGCGTTGATCGCTGGGCTAGTAATGTGTTTGGTAGGCGTCTATCTAACGATGGGCGTGGTGATGCTGGCGCAGGCCCATTTCAATTATCAGCTTTACGAACTTTATCTCTCGCGAGGTGGCCATCCGTTTTCGCTATTGCCTCCAAAGCAGCGGATTCGGCCGATCCCTTAACCGGGCTGATTATTGAAGTGGCACGTCCTTGGGTGGCATGTCGATGGGTGGCACGTCCCTAAGGATGCGAGTGAAACGAGCAGACGAAGGGCGTGGCTGCGCACAACACCAGCGCACAACACCCTTCCATGCTCGCTTCGTCAGGGACGAGCCACCAACGCTATTGGGGTGGGCAGGATGACTATTCGTCAAATTGGGATGGATCTGATCCCAAGGCCATGGCGTATGCCGTAGCGAACGTCCGGCAGTGCGAGATGCTGATCTGCATTTCCGAAATGCCCAGGGTCTCGCAAATCTCCCTCGCCATTCCACCTAATGCGATCACGGGCTTGCCAGCGAATTCGTTGCGGACTTCAATATCACGCCATTGGATTCCGCGGCTCCAGCCCGTGCCTAAAGCCTTGAGCACCGCTTCCTTTGCTGCCCAGCGGCCGGCGTAATGCTGAGTCGCTGCCTTGCGAGCGCTACAATACTCGATTTCTTGCGGCGTATAGACGCGGGTCAAAAACAATTCGCCATGACGCTCGATCATCTGAGCGATGCGAAGGCATTCAACGATATCGGTGCCAATTCCGATCACACGCATAGTTAAGTAATCGTACGTAAGTCGAATGACGGAGAGATTCTAAGGCGTGCGCGATAAGTATTGATGCTGGATTCGATCCGAAGCATGATCTTGAGTCGGAGCTTGTTTCCCATAGTTCGCTATCGTAAGCCGCACGCTGCTTGTGCACGTTTTAAAACTGCGTTTGCCTTTTGACGGGCTCGGTCAGCACCCTCCGCTAAAATCTTCTGTACTTGGGCGGGATTGGCTGCTAGTTCTGCACGTCGGGCACGGGCTTTTGCGAAATAAGTGTCGGCGACGTCCGCCAGCGATTTTTTCACTTCGCCGTAACCGAACCCGCCACGGCGATACATCCCAGCCATTTCTTGGCGCTGGTTCTCGTCCGCAAACAACGAATACAGCTGGTAGAGGTGATCCCCGTCCGGTTCCTTAGGTTGTTCCATGGGGCGTGAATCGGTGGTGATACGCATGATCTTTTTGCGCATCGCTTTTGGCTCTTCAAATACTTCAATCGTGTTGTCATAGCTTTTCGACATTTTTTCGCCGTCCGTACCAGGGACTCGCGCCGAAGTTTCCAATACCCGCGCTTTAGGCAATACGAACACATCTCCAAACTGGTGATTGAAGCTGCCCGCCAAATCACGGCATACTTCGATGTGCTGCACCTGATCCTCGCCAACTGGTACCACATCCGCATCGTAGGCCAAAATGTCGGCGGCCATAAGCACCGGATAGGTAAAAAGGCCAGCATCGGCCGGTAATCCCTTCGCCTTCTTCTCTTTGAACGCGTGACATCGTTCGAGTAATCCCAAGGGAGCACCGGTCATCAGCAACCAACAGAGCTCAGATACTTCTGGTACATCCGATTGGACGAATAGCACCGCGCTCTCAGGATCCAAACCTAACGCGAGCAAATCCATCGCGGCATCTAGCGTATTGCGCTGCAAAATCTCCGGAGCACGGATCGTCGTTAGCGCATGTAGATTGGCAATGAAGTAATAGGCTTCGTTGCCTCGTTGAAGCTCAATGTATTGCCGGATGGCACCGAAATAGTTTCCCCAATGGAAACGGCCGGTAGGTTGTATCCCGGATAGTACTCGCATAAGACAGAATCGCTCTAATCTTAGGAATCAAGTAGTGGCTATCGCACAATTTCGCGGAATGGGCTCGTCTTTTGGTAACTCCAATGTGCCCACGATTTGTTCTATGGAGTTGACTCCCGCTTCCGCCAATGCCCTGGGCAATTCATCGAGTAACCGCGTGGATATCGAGGGATCAAAGTAGTTTGCCGTGCCAATTTGGATGGCTGAAGCACCGGCTACGAGAAACTCCATCACATCGTCGATATTAGATATGCCGCCAATCCCCACGATCGGAATTCGGACTTGTTGAGCAACTTGATGGACGCAGCGTAAGGCAATCGGCTTAATCGCAGGTCCGCTCAGGCCCCCCATAACGTTTCCCAGCAGCGGCCGTCTCTTTCGCCAGTCGATGGCCATCCCGAGTACCGTATTGATCAGACATACACCGTCGGCGCCGTTGTCCGCCGCTGCTTGGGCGATGTCAGCAATTCGAGTCACATTCGGTGTGAGTTTAGCGAGTATCGGCAAGCGAGTGACCCTGCGAACCCCAGACACAACCGCACCACAAAGTTGCGGATCGGTTCCATAGTCAACGCCGCCGGATACGTTCGGGCACGATACATTAAGCTCCAAGGCGGTGATGCCGGACTCGGAATCGAGGCGGGCGGCCAGCTCCACAAATTCGTCGAGGGACTTGCCAGCAATGCTCACGATGATCGGAGCACCTGTCGATCGCAGGTAGGGCAAGTGATGCTCAACGAAGGGCTCAATGCCGTCATTGTCGAGTCCGATTGAATTCAGGAGACCGGCAGCGGTCTCAACCGTGCGCCAGGGGCGATTACCTTGTCGCGGGGCTTTGGTAATCGTCTTGGGAATAATCGCCCCAAGCCGATTCAATTGGACGATGTTCGCCATTTCTCGGGCATAGCCAAAGGTGCCTGATGCCACGCAAATGGGATTCGGCAGATGGATTCGCCCTAAACGAATCGAAAGATTGCACTGGGACTCTGATTCAGCCACCGCGTGTTGCCCTAAGTCGTTCATTTACAACGAAGTTTGCATTCAGATGGCAGTATATAGGTCAGAGCACATGCCGACAATCGTCGGCGAACATCGTAAGAACTCGAGACAAGAGTCGTGCGCGCACAAAGAGCTCGCCCACTTGATCGTTGAGATCAACAGGTGGTGCACATCGTTTCCTAAGTCCGCTACATCCAAATGGTAAGGTTCCGCGTCACAGTTCGCGAAAACGCCTGAACTCTTAAATAACGCCGCCGTGAACTCGGTATGGCGTTAAGTGACTCGGACCATCAAGGAACCAGAAGCGTTCCCATTCATCGAGAAACGCTCGCATGTCTTCCGAGGTGAAGATCAACTGCGAAGTTCGACGAGTAGGATCGCCTGAATAAGCGGGCAACAAACATCCCACGCTGGTGCTCAGCGTTAGGCCTAGCAACAGTGTGCAGAACATCCGACGCATGGAAAACTCCTCCATGATGGAAAACTCGTCGACTTTGCGTCGTAAACGCAAGCGGCGACGACCCATTCGCGATTTGGGCAATCTTTCCCAGACGAATGGAAATACACTGGCTGCACCGAGCCAGCCCCAACAAGGTTACTTCGCATGCCGAACGGCACTTCTCACAAGACAAGACAGTTTCCTGGCTGCCAATCGCTCACTTTCTTCGCGTGCGTTCAGCATCCCCAGTCTTCGATCGTAATCAGGCTTTAAACTCGAACGAATTCGAAGCTATATATTCGTGCCAGCAATCGAACCGGTGGAAAGTTCGGGGACATTGGCGGCAACTGACTGAGCGGCTCGCTCCGCAGCCTCCTGCTCCAATTTCCGAACCTTTTCTTCCATCTCCTTGCCTGGCTTAAAGGTTACGACGAATTTCTCTGGCACATCTACCCGTTGCCCCGTGCGGGGATTTCGGGCTTTCCTTGCGGCTCGACGTTTCACTTCGAAAACGCCGAAGTTGCGCAGTTCAATCCGCCCCTCTTCGACAAGGGTTTCGACGATTGCATCAAATGTCTTTTGAACGATTTCCTTTGTCTTGAGCTGGGTCATCCCAATCTCTTCGGAAATCGTCTTTACGATCTCTTTTTTCGTCACGACTCAACTTCTCCTGCGGGAGCTTGGGGCACGCCGCTTTCTCGCGATTACGTGCGGCCACCAGTCGGCCAGTCGTGCTCCAAGTGTAAATGCCACAAGAGTTAGAGTCAAGGTCACTCAATTCAAGCCGTGCTATCACCCGGTCCGGTTCTTGCGATCGTACAAGGTAACGGGACTTGAATCGGCTTCCTAATCGTTAGACTTGAAAGAATCGTCAGATTCCGCCGCATTGGCACAATTTGGTAGCGATAACGGTGATTGCTATCAGCAAACATTCGTCGAGTGCCGCCAACTTTGACTCGGAGGAGTACCTCATAGCATTACAACTCTTCGAATCGTTTGCCGGGTCGTGGGAAGATATGTCGACTTATCGGTTGAAATCCTTGCGCCTCATCAAAATACATGTAATGGGTGAGATGTACCATTTGGCGTCCAACCTTGATCAGGTTAAACGAGTTTTTTTCTCGTTCTCGACCGCGGCCTCGGCGAGACGTCGAAGTTCCACATTGAACGATGATGATCCCATGTCCGCGATCGGTCCCCGGATAGACATCTAGCGAGTTTCCTACGTAGGCGCGGTGAAGATGTCCTCCGAGGATCATGTCGACCCCCAAGCCGACAAAGTGGTTAAGTGCTCGCTTGGATTTGGGCATAGTCTGGTCGTGAAGATAGTCGGGCGCGGGGAGAAAGTGATGGTGGGCGACAATGATGCGAACGGCTTCTGCTGGCGCATCGCGGAGTGACCGGTCGCAGAATTCCAATTGACGCCTCGTGATGCGACCATTGGTAATCGCCCGCCGTGGAGACGTGGAGTTCAGGGCTACAAAAACAGCGCCTTCTAACTGAAACGCGCGGTCAAGTTCGGTGTCGATGTATTTGCGGTAAAGGTTCAGTGGGTCAAAAAATCGTTCGTGGAACCTATACAGCGGTACATCGTGATTTCCTGGAACAACGACTCGAGGAACGTTCGGAAGTCGATCGATGAATTCTCGAGCCGCCTGAAACTGCTGTGCTTGTGCTCGTTGCGTCAAATCACCGCTTACAACCACGACTTGTGGAGAAACCTCATGGGCAATTTTAAGCAGCGCTTCACCCACTCGCGGCAAATACGGTGGGCCAAAGTGCAGATCGGAAACATGTAAAATCGTCAACATTTGGCGCAATTACCATCGTGGCTATATCGGGTGGCCCAACGCCTTACCATGTAAGGTCACTGCTTGGGTCTGGAAGTTGTCGCTGTGTCTATTGGACCGTTGTTGCTAACGACCTTCGAGGTGGCTGAGGGCTGCAACGAACCATCGCTCTTGGGGGCTATGCCTGCGGCATCAACGGATTCTGATAGCTGATCATGCTCAACAAACGAATGCAGGATCATAATCTTTTGCCAGATCTTGCGAGACAATCCATTGGACAACGTTTCCACGTCATTGACGGCTGCCGAAGCAGTTTCATCATTGAAGTTTTGCACATACATCGCTGCAATCTTGCCGGTTAACGATAGCATTTCACTGCAATAGTCCAAATAACGCTGCAATTCAAACTGCGTCATGGTCTGTTCAGGTGAGTGAGCTGCTCCGACCCATCTCTTGATCAGTCGTTCCGGGTCTTTTGTGAGTTGGTGCATATCGATTATGTGCGTCAAAGCGCGCAATTCATGAAGCGCGGCAAGTGCACGGCGGCGTTTAATGCGAGTTTCCAATGTGAACAAGAAAAACACTCCTAGGCCGACCATGACCATTTCATTGAGTCCCGATTCAAGCCCCTGAACGGCATCAAATATACTGTTTACCTTCAGGGCTGCGACCACATCGTCCTGGCGAAATAACGAGTAAACCGTTCCTCCTAAACCTAATACGATTACACCAACCAATAGCCAGATCGTTGCCCGCAACCAGATGATTGGTCGAGAAATCCAGCGAGACCTCTGTTGTGCCTGACGGCTGATGACCAAAAGTTGCTGGCAGACTCTGGCTAGCCCCGAATTTGGAAAGCGGTCTTCGATTCGCCTCCCCAACAGCGCGATTGTCTCAATGATCTTTTCCGGGTCGAGTTGGCGGTAGTTGTAATTCCCGGCCGACATTGTCTTGCTCGCATAGCCCTATTTCAGCAACGAAACTGCACTCGACGAGCGACAATCGTACTTCGAGACTGCATCTCGGTCCATGTAGGCCATCAATTCGAAAACCCCGGAGTATCGCAACGACCGCGTCAATCGTTACCGTCGAGGTCCAAATCCGCTTAAAACTAGGCATTTCCATCGGATTGTCGTGACTACTCCTGAGGGAGAATGCCACGTTCTGATGGGTACACCGAAGCCACAGCGGGGTAGGTCAGCCCTTTCGTCCGTTTTCGAGACGGGCGGTACGAATGGTTTATCGGGCCAAAAACGACGCGTCGACGGTGCCTTCAAGCCTTAATTAGATACAAAAAAGCCGTGTCAGGACGTTCCATCCTTCGTTGTTTATTGATTGTGGCCTGTCTGACAGGCTCCGCCACTCGTTGTTGCGCTCAAAACAAAATCGAATGGGATCGGATTCTGCAGATAGAGGAAAAACTGCAACGCGGCGAGTCGTTAAGCGAAGGCGAGGCATCACAGCTGGAAGAAGCAGAGCTGGCGTGGGATCTCGTATCCCAGACAGTGGCTGCCACATCGGCGGATGAATCGCAGTCTGACGTGTCGCCGATCTACGCTGTGTCAACGACCGCGGACTCCGGTATGTCCACATTCGTCGTGGGGGTGCTGGTAGGATCGTCCTTATTGTGTTTGGGTCTGATTCTCGGTGTCTGGGTGGGACGCCGTACGTCGGTTAGTATCGATTCCAACTCGCAGGACTTTCGAAAACTAACGCAGATGTTTGGGGGTCTATTGCAATGGACCAATGGCGTTGCTCAAGAAGTAGCCGAATTTAAAACCCTGGTAGACCAGGTGGCCACTCGAGTGCATTCGAATAAGGGGGACTCGAACCTCCCCAGCGAAGCGACTGCTTCTCTGTTAGAGACGCTGCAGGGTGCCAATCAGCAACTGCAAGATCGCCTTAGTGACGCCGAGTCCGCCCTACGTACGCGAGCTCAAGAGGCTGAAGCGTATATGGCGGAAGCCAGAACAGACGCATTGACCGGTGTATCCAACCGGCGCGTGTTTGACGACGCACTCAATAGGCGATTGGCCGAATGGCGTCGACACGGCACCGCAGTATCCGTGGTGATGGTCGATGTCGACCATTTTAAGAAGTTGAACGACAAGTACGGACATTTGGCGGGCGATGTCGTGTTGCGTGGAGTCGCCGACGTGCTGCAGAAGAACGTCCGCGAAACCGACCTGGTAACTCGTTATGGTGGCGAGGAATTTGCTGTGCTTATGCCAGCCGCTGACTCACCCCTGGTTTGTCAAGCGGCGGAACGAATCCGAGCGGCCATCCATCAAGCGATCATTCAATATGACGGTAAACTGCTATCCGTAACGATCAGTTGTGGAGCCGCCCAAGCAAGATTAAATGAGGACAAAGTTTCGCTCGTCCACCGTGCCGACCAGGCCTTATACGCCGCGAAAAACGCTGGGCGCGATCAGGCACATTGGCACGACGGCCAGCAGTGCATCCGCATCACGAGTACGTCGGCGCTCGACCCGTCCAACAATCCGCGCGGTAACCTCGCTGCGGATTTTGATGACGTCTGCTCCAACCTTCGAAGCCGCTTGTTCCAAATCGTGGAAACGGATGCGGATGTCACTGCATCAGTCTGGTAAACAAACGATCTACAACTGACCGCAATCTGCTACCAAGACTTTCTTTGACGTCTTCCCAGTTTGCGACCCGAGGGTTGCCATCTGATTTACGACGTCCATTCCCTCGACAACCGATCCGAACACAACGTGCTTTCCGTCTAGCCAATCGGTTTTGGCCAGGCACAGAAAAAACTGCGATCCGTTGGTGTTGCGACCGGCATTGGCCATGCTGAGAATCCCCGCGCCGGTGTGCTTCAGAGTGAAGTTTTCATCAGGAAATTTTTCACCGTAAATGGATTTCCCGCCGGTGCCATTGTTGTTTGTAAAATCGCCACCTTGGCACATAAATTTGGGAATGATGCGATGAAATGTGGATCCCTTGTAGCCAAATCCCTTCTCACCTGTGCACAGCATCCGGAAGTTTTCGGCCGTTTTGGGTACAACATCCGCTCGCAATTCCACAATGATTTTGCCCAATTTGGCTCCATCTGCCGTGATGTCGAAAAAACACCTCGGTAATTTTTCTTTATCAGCGAATGCCCCCCAAGCAGACTTTCCGATCAGGCTGGCGACACACGACGAGATGATGAGTTTTCGGCGACTAATCAAAACAAGTCCTCCTGCATTAGACCTCTGAACACGTACATTCCACTCTTGGCAACATTGTTTGGTGAAGGTTCATTTGTTGCAAGCGGGCGATTCGCGTCGCCGAACAAACCGTGCATGTGGTTAATCGCTGAACATCCCATAAATCAACAAAGACTCGACCACGTTCCAGGGCTATTGCGCTTTCGAAAACCCTTTCCAGAGTTGCGAACTGGGGGGGTGAAAAATGACCCGATTGCTGTAACTTTTCCATGATGCCGTTTCCGCCACGGGTGGGGATGATCGAGCAGCAGTCGACGCCCAGGTCAAACGCATAGCGAATCGATCGAAGGCACCACTCTTCGCCCTCCGTCTCCGACGAGTAGGGAGGCCGCAACAGTATGAATGCTCGAGTACGAATCCCATTCGTGCCTAGGAACAAGGCCGATCGCTCAAAATCGGCTAGTGTCATGCGTTTATTCAGCTTCGCCAGGATCTCGGGATGGACCGTCTCCAAACCCATCGCCACTTCCAACGTGCCATGCAAGCGGTCTCGAAATCGGATGCAGTCGTCATTGCAAAAACACGGGTGATTTTCCACGATCACGGTCTCAAATGACCGCAACAGCGACGCGATGGATGGTAAGTCCGTTGGCGGGATCGCTTGATGATCGAAGAAATTTCCGCTGTTGTAGAGTTTTATATGTTTCGTGGCAGGCAAACGATTCAGTGCGTGTTCAATTTGCTGGGGTATCGCGCCGAATGGAACTCGAAAGTCCGTGGTGTTTTTCCAGAGGTCGCACATCAGACACTGCAGCGGACACTCTCGGTTGGTAAGAAAAACCGTGGCTACGTCTTCTATTCGGCGCGACGCACCACATTCAGGTTCGACGAAGAAGGCGTACGGAAGAAATGGATCGACGTCATTCTTTCGGGGGCGTGCCGCCAAGACCTTGTCGTCATCGTACCCAGTCGGCTCAGCCATAGTCGGATCGATCGTGATAATGGACTCGTCGCTCGACGTCCAGGATCGGCCGCACTTTGCCATCCACTCCAAACCGGCCAACTAAGAACTCGCTGACCAGATTGTGCCCCAACAATGTCCGGTTTCCTGGACGCGCCAAAGAGCGATAGATCAGCCATTGGTCGGCGCCCACTTGAACTCGATAACCGACTGCCACGTCGTTAGGCTGCGGCTGCAAATGCTCCGCTACAGTGAGTCGCCGCCAAGTCGTTGGTCTACGAGCACATTGTGGATCCAAGTCAAGAAACAATGGGACGAACATCCGCTTTGCGAGACTTCTTTGCCGAAGTTGTAGCCCGTCGGAACTCTGACGTAGTTCGCCCGATGCCGGCTCAGCTCGCCATTCCGGCAACGCCAAAGGAATGACCAAGGCATCTCGATGTCGTCGCTGTAGCACGCCTTCGCGAGTTTCCGCTCCGCCCACGAACTGGACACAGTCAGTCAACGGCAAATTCATTTCGTATTCGATGTCGCTAGGTGCCTCGCCGCTGATGGTATCCGCAAGCAAAATAACCTGGTCGCGCTTTGCCAAAAATATATGTCGACAGATGCGCCAACCGGCGCTCAAAGGTTGCTCGAGTTCCAATAGGTCGGCATCGTCGCCGGTGCGCCAATCAACAAGCGACCAATTTCCGTGGGTGCCGAGCGGCTCGCCATTGACGGAGATATTTCCCGACCAGATACCACGCCAGACGTGATGACCTTTGAGCGTCAGATCGCATTCCAACGACGTGCCTGAGAAGCGTACATCGATTATCGCCCCGTGACCAAAGCGCGAACTTAGGGTAGCTTGATTCTGGAATTCGCGCAATGACGATGCTAACACCGGAACCGCGGCCTGGGACGAATCACCCTGTTTCACGTGGTTTTTTTGTGGGAGTTTACGTAGCATTCGATTTAGTAGCTCGGCGGAAAATAAACGGCAGAATGAGCGTGCACTAAAATAATCGGTTCGCAAGCCATGCCCAGATCTTTACACGATCAGAAGAGCGGAGATTTCGTATGGATTGTTGGAAAACAACGGTTTTTTTGACCCGAACTTTCACGATTGGGGCTTGCATGATTGGGGCTTGTGGCGTGCCGACGATCCACGCCGATGAACCCCCAGGCAAAGCCGAAACAGCGAAACCGCATGTAGTGGACCCGACCACAGAGAAAGATGCCAGTGGTCTGATCCGGATGGCGAAAGACTACGAAATCTGGATGGATCCAAAACGAAAAGCAGTGGTGGTCGGCGGCCAAGTTTGTCTTCGTGAAGGAAGTCTAGAAATGTTTGCCTGTCCAAAAGGGACCAAGGAACATGAATCTATCGTGTCGGTTAATTGCCAAACCAAGTTTGTTCATGCAGCACTCCTGGCCGTAGGAGCTAAGGCGGGCACGCCCGTGGTATTCGATCCTGAATACTCTCCACCCACCGGAACACCGATCGATGTATTCGTCTTATGGGTCGATACGGAAGGCAAGATACACCAGGTTCGCGCCCAGAATTGGATCCGGCAGGAGAACACCGGTAAAGAAATGTCGTTCGATTTCGTATTTGCGGGCAGTGGGTTTGCCAAAGACGAGACGACCGGAGAAGAGTACTACTATGGGGACTCCGGCGACTTTATCTGTGTTTCGAATTTTCCCACAGCGACCCTAGACATTCCGGTTGTTAGTAGTAAAAGCAATCAGTCGTTGATGTTTTTAGCCTGGACCGACCGAATTCCAAAACGAGGAACCAAGGTTCGCTTGGTTTTGCTGCCTCGCAGGACGGACGAAAAGGCACAACCAAAAGGTCAGGGTGAACAAAATACCGAGTCCGCAAAACAGAACTCAGGTCGGCCATAGGCCTTGACTTCTACCAACTCAGAAGTGCCCAGCCGATAAAGAAAAGCCACCCAAAGACTTCTCCGGTGGCGAGCAGGCAGCCGATTATTGCCGCGACATATCCTACCTTTGTTAACGTACGCCCAGTTGCGTCCATCGCACCAGCGTGGATTGCCTGCAGGTCTTGGCGTCCCATTAACCAGGCTGGGATGGAAAAGCACAACGCGGGTGCGGAAATGACTGGCGAGCAAAACAGGGCGAGTGGAATACCGGCCAGACCGCACAGTAAGCCAATAAGTCCCAGCCAAAATACCGTGCCGCCACGATGCGGTGCCGTGGCGACGTAGTCGCCTGGCGCATAACTCGGCTTCAGTTCGGCCGCCGGTGCTGCATACGGATGGTCCACAATGGGAGTATCGGAAAGCGGTTCGGTAAACCGGTTCTGACCTTCGGAATCCCGAAACCTTTCACCACCCAATGCTCCGAAGTTGCGACGAAGCTCGTCGGGGTCTGCCATCATTCGCCTATGCGACAGTGTTTAAGCATTTCGGCAGGAGACATGATATAGCTGGTGTAGAACGGACCGAATTCAGCGTATCGCGCGCTGGCTTCGTCAAACCGCATTCGGTATACGATGTCCGTGAGGAACTGAGGATTCTTGGCCCACAAGGTGACTCCCCATTCCCAATCGTCAAGTCCAACGCCGACCGTGATCAACTGCGACACCTTTCCCGCGAAGGTCATGCCGCTACGAGCGTGCTCGGCCATCTGGCGATTGCGTTCCAAAAATGGAAGCAGGAACCAATTCTCACCCACCTTACGCTTCTTGTTCATCGGATAAAAGCAAGTTGCAGGCCATTCGGGAAAGTCAGGCGTTAACCGTTGACGCCGCATGATCGGCTCGCGATCGGTGTAAGCCTTTACTTTGGCGTTGTAGGCGGGACTGCCTTCGATCTCTCCTTCCTCCACTAACCTCTTAGCGTATTGTTCCACTGTTGGCACGTACTCGGAGATGTCGGAAATCGAGATGAACGAATACACCGTTTGCAAGGCTGGCCCGAGTGGACTCGACAATAGCGATTGGTGAACAGCGTCGATCTTCAGGGGATCCGGATCCATTAACATCAGACTAAAATCGGCCTTTCCACCACTGACTACGCTCGTTTGCAATCTTTGAGTGGCGTCTCGACCACTGGGATCAAGCGTCGCAATCAGCCTTCCTTTGCCGTGCGACAGATCCTTAGGATCAAGCTCCATGAGCACGCGTCGATCGAATCGATAATACAAGTGGGTGCAGTGCCAGCCGTCCTTTGGTTTGAGCGAAATCTCAATCGGACCTGCTCCGCCAGGATGTCCGTGACTCATCTAGGTTCAGCTCCACGTACGAAATTGAAAGCGCCAGACGACATAAATCGATGAACCAGTTTTGGCCGATTTCGTCAGACCGCGCCGGGACAGAACATGACTGACGCCGGGGACCCTATTGTGCCTTGCATCGTTCGACCGCAAGTGGGACAATCACGCCCCGGCGGGCGTGAAGTGGGTCAAATGGGCGATGAGGGACTCGAACCCCCGACACCCACGGTGTAAGCGTGGTGCTCTAACCAACTGAGCTAATCGCCCCAAAACCGTCGGCTACGAATCCAGAAGCCGCAATCCTACTTGCACTTTCCGGCGAATGTCAATGTGAGGCAAGCGAGGCTGTTTGTTGCTCGAGCTCTCTGTAATTTGCGTTCTGGCTTGCCATTTATTGTGCGTCAACCTGGCCAGCGGAGTACCGTTGGCATGTGTCGCATTGGAAATCGCCGCTAAACGAGGACACGATGAATACCGATTAATCGAACGGCTCGCGAAGTCGACGATTGTCGCTTTGCTCGTCGGTGCGCTGCTGGGTTTGCTTTTGGGATGGCTGCTTTGGGATGAGGCCTACGCATTAGCGCTCAGGCGTCTTTCGTCCAAAATAAATGCGGGTATCTGGGAGCTGTTGTTTTCGATGGTGCTGCTGGTAATTTATTCCGCCTTGCCGACACCGACTGCGAATTCAACCTGGAAGCGATGCCTAACCCGCAGCAGCCTGCCCCTTTTAGCTGGGACCAATTTGCTGTATCACTTCCCGCTGCTTTTCATCGTTCTGTCGCGTGAGTCCATAACGCCGTCCAGCGAGTTTCCTCGCATCGATGCAGCAGCCTTTCGACAGTTGTTACTTCGGGACGATGTTTTGCCGCAGGCAATACATTTCTGGTTAGCCGCTCTGGCGGTCACGGGAGTTTGGCTCATTCTAGTTTCGGCTCGCTCCCAAATAGGTATCCCAGAAACGGGGGCAAACGAAGACGGCCGCTCCCAAACAGTCGCACTTTGGGGAGCTCGTACGGCGCTGCTACCGACGTTAGCACAAATCCCGGTTGGAATTTGGTTGTTCAGCCGTCAACCCGGGAGAATCCAATATCAATTGTTGGGAGGCAACCTCATCTACACCACGGTTTTCGTCCTTTCAATTGTGTTAGCACTATGGCTGATGCATTGCCTGGCTGCTTTGGCGTCCGGGGAAAACCGGCCCCGAGTGCGCAGACTCACGGTAGTGCTCTTGATAATCGTGGTAACGTTGATGAGCGGGGTACTTAGGCACCTGCGACATTCAGAACCGAAAACCATCGAATCGGGCAGAGTTTTACGTGCGTAGTTTGGCGTGCTTCATTTCTGTTTGGTGATTCCCATGAGCAACGAAATTTTGTTTTTACGTGATCCGGCCACCGAGTCCGAAGTTCGAATTTTGCCTTGGTTCGGTTTTAACTGTTATCGTTTCGCCGTTAAACACCGGGGTCAGTTCGTGGACCTTTTATGGTCGCAGTCAGGTATCGAGTCGGGAGAGGCGCGTGCCTCGGGGAGTGGGATTCCCATCCTGTTTCCCTTTCCCGGACGCATTTCCGGAACTGTATTTAAGTGGGAAAACAAGCAATACCAGCTGACGGCAGGCGACGGCCGCGGTAATGCCATCCACGGCTTCGTTTTGAACCGGCCCTGGCGCGTGATCGAGTCGAGTGCCCAACGTGCCGTCGGGCAATTTCAGGCGTCAATCGACGATGAGGCGCTGCTGACGTGTTGGCCTGCCGATTTCCGTATCACGGTAACCTACGAACTACACGGCAATGAACTGAGGTCGACACTTTTGGTTGAGAATCCCGACGAGCGGACCTTGCCCTACGGTCTTGGAACACATCCTTACTTCCAATTGCCATTGGGAGGTCAAAACGCCGCCGACTGCGTTGTCAAGCTTCCGGTTCGATCTTACTGGGAACTACACGACATGCTCCCCACCGGCCGGGAATTGCCCCTGCCCGAAGCATCTGTGCTACGTGCGGGGCGTCGCTTCGCAGATATGCAATACGACACGGTGATGGCTGGACTGGAATTCAACAACGGCCAATGCGTGGCCGAGATACAAGACCCCCAAAGCGATCTGTGCCTGCAACAATCGTTTGATAGGACGTTCCGCGAATGCGTCGTCTACACGCCACCGCATCGAGAAGCTATCTGCATCGAACCGTACACTTGCGTGCCCGGTTCATTTCAGATGGATCGCGCCAAAATAAACGCCGGGATGCGTCTGCTGCAACCCGGGGATTCGTTTGAAACGACAATTCGTATTGCGGCAAGGGACGCGTCGTTGTAGCGTCCAAACTCTTACCACATGTATTCCGCACCTACAGTAAAGCCGTGAAGGAACAAGTCGCCGTTGTCATTCAGGCGAGAGGTTCGTACTCGACCTCCCGTGGAACTAAAGGTGTTTGGCGGAGTCGGATTGAATTGTTCGATCGCCAGTGCGACGCCATCCAAGTACAGGAAATTGTAACCAGAGCGAATCGTCCAGTGAGGGTTGACTCGCCAGATGGACATCATGTTGGCTTCGGCCATTCCCGCTAAATCGTTGCGATTCACGCTCTCGGTGAAGGTTGTCGCAGCGGCGGGATTAGTCGTTGATGCAAAGATTGTGGTATTTTGGTCAACATGGTTTCCCATGACGGCGAGTTTAAAATCCCCACCGACGCTGATTCCCGGTATCACGCAAGTCCACAAATCACCCCCCAACTGAAGTCCCGTCATCGCATTGGTGGTATTCACTTGATACGTAGCGGTTCCCGAAACCGGACTTCCAGCGGTTAGGGTATCGCGACCCCGGGTTCGCAATACGAAGTCTTCGTCAAGCCAGAAGTAACGCGCTCCCATGATGGTTGAGCCTTGCAAACGACAATTGGGCCCTGTCCAGCGTCTGCGTACGTTGAGCTCAACGTTGTCAAGGTTCGATGAATACTCGATTCGAACAAAATCGGCTCGATCGGTTTCGTCAAAACCGCCTGCCGATGGAGGTGGCCCTGCAGATGGCGGTGGGGAAGTACCAAAATTGCTAAATGCCGAGAACAAGTCAAACGTCGGGCTGTCAACTTGAGCAGCGCTGTCGAAGTTGAAAAGTCCAAAGTATGTGAACTCTAAATTGTACTGATTAAAGACGTGCAAGGCGCCCGTAAAACGTATTCCCGCCTCGTCATCAAACACGAGATCGTCGCTATCCAACACGATATTGGGCGCACCAAAACCGGCCGGGCCGTCGGATGCAAACGGAACCAATCGTGACACATCTTCTCGCGTCAGGTACATACCTTCGAGGTGTAAATCAAACCAGCGAGGCGCACAGCAACCTCCTTCACCGTAGGGCAGCAGCTTCCGCACGAATCGGCCAAGCACGCCGTCAACGCCCATGCAGTGTCGACAGCCGACACCATCACAGAATTGACAAACCCCATCGTCAAAGTATTCGCCGCCGCCATATTCCATTCCCGGTGGCATGCCGCCAGTGTCATTGGGAATCATGTCTCCCGGTGGAGCCGGGTAACCTCCAGCGCTGGGAGGCATGGCGGACGGGTCGTATGCGGCAGCCGCCACCCCTCCGCCATAGGGCGTGGAATATGCTCCAGGTCCGGCTTGCCATGGCGAGCCACTCATCGGGCCGTTCATTGCGCCGGGCATGGCATTGATTGGCGGATAGCCATAGCCGGGGCCGCCACCCTGGGCGGCATAGGGATTAAACTGCGCGTCCGAACGAGTAACACTCGTTAACGCGAAAATGATGGCGACAACGCCTATCCCCCACTGCATTCTCATCGGAAATCTCCGCGGCACTAGGACAAGTTCGGCTGCGGCCGACTGCCGCCGGGCCGCTGCATGATGCGTAGTTTCCTCAACGCACTATTCGTGCGACGTTGAACATGGCCCGGTCGTTCGCAGACCGCGTTCGACCTGGACTTGAGCCCGTTTCAAGGTCCGACTGCGTCTGTTGCGCGGGGACTCCCTGCACACCAACGGCATTCCCGGAATAACCGTTACAGTCGCTCGTCATAACCTATCGGTTCGGCACAAACCGTACACTCACTTCTTTCGGAATCACCCGAATACTGAACTTAATCGGCACTGTCTGGCCAAAAGTCCTGAGTTTCCGGAAATTCGCCGTTTGTCAAACACGAATCTTGTGCCCGCGACTAGAAGACAGTTAGTCAGGAGGAAACAGGTAAGGAACAATCGACGCTAGGGAGACGTCGAGAGATCGCTAGCGTCGGTTGAAGTGCCATTGTTTGAAATGCAACGAGGGCAACAAAGAGGATGGTGAACGTTTACGGGATTGGGGGAAGTATGTTATTTCCGCCATGAATTCGAAGGAACGGGAACACTGATCCCCGCTAATCAACACGAATAGACTTAAATTGCCACTTAGCAAATCGTTTGCTCCGCCAATCGTATCTGATTTGGCCGGGGTTTAATCAGTGTCAATTAGCGGAGATCAGTGTTCCCGCTTCATTCTCTGGAAGCTGGTACGCGCAATAAAAAAGCGGCGCCTTTTTTAGGCGCCGCCGTTTGCGTTCAACTTCCACGAAAATCAATTACTTCCGATCACTGAGCGATCCTTGGGTTCCAAGTGACGAGTCGGCAAGTGAACCGGTAGAACTTGAAGCGACATCTTCGGCTCTTTTCTCAGCCGCGTTGACCGCTTGAAGAGCCAGCAGTAATTCCTGGCGTGAGAACCATTTTTCCGTGTATCCATTGCGAAGTTTGATTCGGACTTTATTTGCCAACTCTTCCCAGCTTAGGCCGCTTGCCAGGTGCCACGCGGCGGCTTGAGCCGTATTCTGAGGAAGCTCCCCGCGACCGAGCATTTTGCAAACTTCAACGACTTCTTTTTTCTGAGTAAACGATTCGATCGGTCGAATCTGATACTGCAGGGTTGGTTTTGGGTCAATCTTTCCGTGTTCGAGGCAAACGGTTTGGACTTTGATTTTGTG
>JANNPR010001210.1:0-4579 GCA_031400345.1 Planctomycetota bacterium
TGGATTGGCAACCGGTTTCCTTAAAGCAGCGGAAACGAAAGAGCATATTGATAACATTAAGCTAGAGGCAAAAATCGGGATTCAAGGCAATTTTGCCTCCGGAAAGTATAAGTGTGCGCAACTACGAAGTGGACCGTTGACCGTTCGAATTGAAGATCTGGTCCACACATCGACTCTGAACGAGGGGATTGTATGGAGTGGTATTACTTCGATGCCCGGTCACATCGCCGGTGGTATTTCGCCCCCGACCACTGACAAGCGCCGCGTCACCGGCTCGGTAACGATAAAGCGGTGTGGCAAACGCGAAGTTGAGGCCACCTACAACCTTACTATGATTGTCGATGATGTCGTTGATTTCATACCAGGCGGCGAAGGAGCGTTACTCGAAAAAATATTTACGCTTCCGCTAAAACGACTAGAGGCGGCGGGTTGGGCGAATGACGTTCCGTTTCGAGTGGCTTTTCAGGCGAAAGCTGAACCTGACCAAATCGGCATCAATAAGGACTGCTGCGAAAAGGAACCGCCTCCTCCTCCACCGCCGTGCGGACAACCGGCCGAAAAGCCAAAAGAGTGCCCCGACGATCCGAAACAGGGACCAACCCCACCTCGTGGTGGAAGTGGAGGCGGAGGCGGAGGCGGTACTAATACTCGCGGGGTCTGTTCATTTGATCCCAACGATAAGGTTGGTCCCGATGGTTTTGGACCGGAACGTTTCTTGATTGACGGCAGCTTGATGCCATACACAATCTACTATGAGAACGATCCGGAAAAAGCCAGCGCACCAGCGCAGACCGTACGTGTTGTGGATCAGTTTGATGCGGATCTGGACTGGTCGACGTTTGAACTCGGGCCGATGAATCTGTTCGGTGATTTCATTGTGGAACCACCGACGGGCTTAAATCACTATGAGACCCTTGTTGATCTACGACCCGCTGGACAAAACATCCTCGTCCGTATTATCGCCGGTCTCAATTCCGAAACCGGCGTGGCAACCTGGTTGTTCGAGTCACTCGATCCGCAAACGATGGCGGCGCCAGATGACCCACTGGTTGGTTTCCTCGCAGTCAATAATAAGCAACTCCACGATGGTGAGGGGAAGCTATCTTACTCGATCCGCGCGAAGGCCGGCTTGGCAACTAAAACGACGATCATCAACCAGGCGTTCAACTACTTCGACACAAACGATCCCGTGGCAACTCCGATCACTTTGCACACGATCGATGCGGGAGGTCCGACGAGTCGTGTACGGACTTTGCCCGTCGTGGTACCCGACGAACCGTTCTTGGTGTCGTGGAGCGGTACGGATGACGCGAATGGGGCCGGAGTCGGCGCATTCAGCATCTACGTTTCTCAGGACAACGGGCCGTGGCAGCTGTGGCTGGAGAATACCGCCGAGACGTCGTCGCTCTACACCGGAGTTGGCGGGCATACGTATCGCTTCCATAGCGTTGCCCGCGACAACGTCGGACATGTCGAGCCGTCAAAGACCGCAGCCGAGGCGAATACCGAGGTCGATTTCACGCATCTCCGCGTCCACAGCGTGCTCAACCAGCCCAGCAGTTTCGATGTCAACGTCCGCCGCGCGCTGGAGCCCTCGGTGCTCAATCTTTACGGTACGGCGGATTCAGCGGGTCAGATTCTGCCGAGTGACCTGTCGGTGGTCGGCCAAACGACTGGTCCCGTTCGCGGATCGCTGGTCTATGATTCAGTCGACAAAATGGTGCGGTTCATCAAGACGGGTGGGCCCCTCGCGCCCGATACGTACACCGTGTCGCTGCGCAGTGCCGCGGATGCATTCAAAGACGCCGAAGGGCATTTGCTCGACGGCGACGGAAACGATGTGGAAGGAGGGGACTATGTGACGACTGTGACCGTTCCCGCAGCACCTGCCGTCATTAGCCTTCCCGATTTCGCTCGCGGTCCTGGCCAGGACGTTTCCGTGCCCGCCGCTGGGACCGGCATTCCCGTGTTCATCAGCAGCGGAACCGGCGTGAAGGCCATCGACCTGACCTTTACTTACGATCCGACTTTGTTGGAGGTTACCGGCGCCGCTGTGGGTCAGGGAATGCCAGGAGGAAGTCTGGTTCAAGCCAATTTGACGCAGCCAGGCGTCGTGGTTCTGGGCGTCGTCGCGGCCGCAGACTTGCCCGCCGGTGCCGTCCAACTTGCAACCCTGTCGGCACGCATGAAAGGCACCGCACGTTACGGCGCGCACGGACTGCTCAAGCTGACTAACGTGCAGGCCAACGAGGGAGTACAGGCAGTGGCCGGCGACGACGCGGTGTTCACAGCGACGCTATTCGGCGACGCGACCGGCAATGGCGAATATAGCGCGCTCGACGCGCATCGTGCCCTGCGTGTGGCAGTTGGATCGGACTCGGGGTTCGCTGCGTTCCCACAGGTCGATCCGGTGGTCGTGGCCGACATCACGGGCAATGGTGAAATCACATCTCTAGACGCCGTGCGAATTCTACGGAAGGCCGTACAGCTCGACGTGCCCGAGATTCCCGGATCCGGGGAGGGTGAAGGCGCGCTGAGCCAGGCCGCGGTGAAGATTCCCACGAACTTGAAAGGCGTACCAGGAGGCATCGTAACGGTACCCATCGAGATCACGAATCAGACGAGGTTTGAGGCGGCCGACATCCGGCTTAAGTTTAATGAGTCATTGCTTTCGGTCCGCGAAGTCCGACTAGGCAATTTGACTTGGAACACGCCCATCCTGGCCCATAACAGCGACATACCGGGTCAACTACGCATTGGCGTCGGAGATGCCGCGGGATTAGCGTCAGGCCAAGGCATGCTGGTTCTGATTGATTTCGAGGTGCTGGGTACGGCCATTCCCGGTAACACAATTGCTCTGGACGTGGTTCAGATCGTCCTGGATGAAGGACACGTTGACGTTCGGCCAAAACCAACTGACGGGACCGATCCAACGGATGGAATGGTCACGATCGTTGCTGCGCAGCCAACGATTTCCGGATTGGTGCCCGCCTACGCGACCAAGGAAGATGAAGCCACGCCTACCATTGTTTTCGACATTGGCGACTTCCGAACCCCGCCCGACCAGCTCGTCGTCACCGTCAACTCGTCCAATCCCAATCTGGTTGCGAACAATGGCATTAGTTTAAGTGGCTCGGGAGTCCAGCGATTTCTCAACATTCGTCCGTCTGAAAACCAGTTCGGCACGACCATTCTGACGGTGACGGTTGAAAACGCCGACCATACATCCAAGTCGGCTAGTTTCACACTCAACGTCGAGTCTGTGAACGATGCGCCCTCGCTGTCCAATCCCGGCAACAAAATCTTGAATGAGCATGCGACGGTGAGCTTCACCTTGAGTGGTTCGGACGTCGATAGCATCAGCGGCGACGCAGTGACGTACACGATCTCGTCGGGGGATCAAATCGGCATGACGCTGAACAGCACGACTGGCGAATTCAACTGGAGGCCCAAGGAATCGCAAGACGGCCTGTATACGGTTGTGTTCCGTGCTACTGATAATCACACTGCCTCGGTCGAGCAGACAATCAAAATTACAGTCAGCGAAGTCAATGACCTGCCCTCGAGCGTCAGTCTCACGAAGAAATCGTTCAAAGAAAACATCAGTGGAGCGACCATCGGGGAACTGTCGGCCACGGATCCGGACGTCGGTCAAACACACACTTTCGTACTGTCAGACGAACGGTTTGAGATTGTCGGTACTTCGCTGAAATTGAAGAATGACGTGTTTTTCGATTTCGCGTTGGGAACGACTGTGAGCATTGGCGTGACTGCCACGGACTCCGGCGCGCCCTCGCGGGCTTTCACAGAGACATTGGTACTCGACGTGATCCCGCATCCGTATCCCTGGCGTTTCGAGGCCCAACATTTGGATACGAACGGCGATAGATTCGTCACACCCATTGATGCGCTGCTCGTAATCAATGAAATAAACGACCCCAAATTCCTTGCCCCCGACGGTCGTTTACCTCGGGCGCGACCAGTGAATTCGGCCCTGGATTATATCGACGTGAATGGCGATGGATTCGGTACGGCTAATGACGTGCTTCTGATCTTCAATTTCCTGAACGGCGACGTCATCGGCGGCGAGGGAGAAGCAGGCGCGATATCCGCCAATGATGTTTTGGAATTGCCGTTTCTCTTTTTGCCACGGCGCGAGGGGACTTCCAACCAAGCTCCCCTAACGTCGAATCAAAGTCGCTTCTGGCCCGCATTAGAAATACCTAACCAAAGATCAGCTGAGGTTTCTCATCTCATAGACTCGGAAGTGCAAGCGACGCCGGTCAGGCCTAAGAAGGCGACGCGGTCTGAGCTCGATTCCGTTCTCGACGAAATTGCGGCTGACGTGCTGAAGGTGTGGGGGGGCTAAAATGGGCCCCGATCACAACCTCGACCCGACTTCTCTCTTCGTCGCCCGCAGTGGCTCGGTCGGCAACGAGACGCAGGGTGCCGCAAATCCAGCCAGCGACGAAACACTCCCGTTGCGGCTGGGACGATATATCGTGATAGACCGGCTGGATGCGGGGGCATTCGGCGTGGTCTATCGCGGCCGCGATCCCGACCTGCAGCGCGAGGTGGC
>JANNPR010001233.1:0-2922 GCA_031400345.1 Planctomycetota bacterium
GCCTTGGCACCGTTAGCGGCCGAAAAGCCCAGTGCTCGCGACCGGCGATCGGGTCAGAAGGATTGTCGCGATGCACGAGTTCCGCCCTAGTGTCATCACGAGGATCGGGCGCTCCCATCCGCACCCATTGTTCCAATCGAGCGACAGCATCTTGGGGCAACGCCTTGTCCGGCGGCATCTGCAAGTCGGGATCCGCATATCGCACCGCCTTAATCAACAGACTCGCATCCACATTTCCGGGAATTGCAGCCGGACCGTTGTCACCGCCAACGACCCAGCCTGCTCGGCTGTCCAACAGCAATCCGCCTTCACGTTTCTGTGTGCGTGAGGAGTGGCAGGTGTAACAACGATTCGCCAAAATTGGCCGGATGTGTTTCTCGAAGTATGCCACGCCTTCGGCCGTATCCGGATCAGCGGCATGAGACGTCGCCACGGTTGCAAGAACACATACAAGCCATTTCCAGAACAAGTTTGGCCGGTGAGATTGCATGTCACCTATCGTACTTAAACGTACCGCGTGCGGACAACCCTGCTGGATACGTCGCGGGTGGTACGGCCCTGAGGATGCGAGTGCAACGAGCAGGCAATGGGCGTGATACGGGGTGGCACGTCCCTGAGACGCGAGGAACGAGCATTCGAAGGGCGTGGCCTATCGGTAGGTGGCACCGGCCAATACGAATCACAAAAGCACGAAAACGTGAAAACTCGGTCTATCCTGAATCCCATCCGTGTTGATTAGCGGGGATCAGTGTTCCTATTCCATCGTATTGTCACCGAATTGAAGAAAACGTTATCGAGAATAACCGCGTCGCGAAAGAGGCGCCCGGCATCCGCGTGCGCGGCGAAACGAAGGACCTACAGTTTACTGACAACAACGGCTTATCGATGTTCGAGTGGCCTCGATCTGCCAGCACTAATGCTATTTGGACCGTCCCATTCAGTCGAATTATTATAAGTCCATTAATCAGGGCCACACCAAGAGTCCGCATAGTTCTGCAATGGACCAATTCGCCGAAAGCTGGTCAATTTCGTCACCGGCCGCTACAGTGTCGCTTGCGACTGTGTGTTTCCGTACCCCAAATTCCGCGAGAACGTTCGATCAATGGGCATTGACACACGCTCAATTCGGTCCGAATCCCATGTCGAGATCGGTTCTTTGATCTATCAAGATGCCGACATTTTGGTAGCGCGATGGTGCGAGCGAGCTATCGAAGAGCAACCGACCGCCAAACGCGTTCACTACGATGTCTTGCGTGATCAGTTGATTCCCTTTTTGCAGGCTACTGGACGTGCCCTCAAGCAAGTCGGCAACACGGAAGCCGGCTCACATTGCACACCGGCCTTAGAGCATGGCGAACAGCGCTGGGACAATGGATGGTCATTGAGTGAGCTCGTTCGTGATTACCAGTTGCTGCAGCTCGTTATTCTGGAATACCTAGAACAGACGCTTGACCGGCCGCTGCGTTATCGGGAGGTAATGGCGGTGGGAGTCTTTATAGATGACGCAGTTGCCGCTAGCATCGCGACATACGTTGCCAGCCGTGATGAATATATCCATCATGTCGAGGCCGAACGAATTGAAGTGCTGCAACAGTCCAACCGCCGCAAAGACGAGTTCATGGCGATTCTAGGTCATGAGTTACGTAACCCTTTGGCACCCATTCGAAACTCCGTCAAGGTGCTTCAACTAGTTCTTAACACGGCCGACCCGAATGTGCTTGAGCCGGTTGCCATGATCGAGCGGCAATCCAGGCAGCTCGTACGCCTGGTTGACGACCTGCTCGACGTCGCCCGCATCGGCCAAGGTAGCTTTGAGCTTCGCAAAACGCAGTTAGACTTGACCAGCGTGCTTGAGCAAGCCGTTCAAATGAACGGTCCCGATTTAGAGGTTCGCGACCAGCGCCTGAGTGTTGCCCTTCCTACGGAGCCGCTGCTCCTGGAAGGTGATCCGGGTCGACTAGTTCAGATCGTTGTAAACCTCTTGAATAACGCAGTCAAATATACAGAGCGAGGAGGGAACATCTGGCTCACGGGAGAACGAGATAAAGATGAGGCCGTCATCCGAGTGCGGGATAACGGGGTGGGTATCCCACCTGAGATGGTATCCCAAATATTTGAACTGTTCACGCAGGTCGATAAATCTCGTCACTACACTCAAGGAGGCCTGGGGATCGGACTGACGCTCGTCAAGCGCCTGGTTGAGCTGCATGGTGGAACAGTGACATGCCAAAGCGAGGGGATCGGTCGCGGCAGTGAGTTTATCGTTCGACTGCCCGCCGAAGTGATATTGATCAACCGCTCGCTTCCCGAGTCGCCTCAAGCGCCGTGCGACGCTCCATCGTGCCACGTGCTGATCATTGAAGACTCGGCAGACGCGCGCAATGCAATGGCTAACCTTTTGAAACTCATCGGCCATCGCGTAGAGGTTGCAGAAAATGGCGAGCGGGGCATTGAATGTGCCCTGGCGGCTCGGCCGCAAGTCGCCTTGATCGATATTGGCCGGCCTGATCTGAGCGGCCATGAAGTAGCCAAACGACTCCGCCAAGCGCTTGGCCAGAGCATCTTTTTGATTGCCCTGACTGGCTACGGTCAGACAGATGATCTTCGGCAAGCTCTGGACGCCGGCTTCGATGCACACGTTGTGAAGCCGGCCGACCTTGAAACGCTGAGCCGTTTGCTAATACGCGCATCGACCAATTCTGCCAACAACTAACCTCCCATTATTTCCCCGATGCTACCGGTCCTTAACCGGGCCAGGACGGGCGCATCCCGTTTTTCCGACGACTGACGTTGGCCGACACAGTAACACAACCCGTCAGGTGCAACGACGAAGAATACCCGAAAGAACGTCTCACCATGTTGGTCATTTCGAAACCCGGCATCTTCTCAATCGAGGCCATTCGACCGCAATTCATCAAATGC
>JANNPR010000498.1:0-3016 GCA_031400345.1 Planctomycetota bacterium
CCCTACGGTGTCCAAAGTCGTCGCTCTGCCTGGTCGTGAGAGCCTGTTCGCCGGGCCTTGATGCGGACATAGGGGGGGATGAACATGCTGCGATGAGCGAAACTGCCGGGCTGTGCCTGAGGTTTTCCATGTCGCGGTTCCAGGATGTCTTCGATCACGAAACCCACGCGACACATGCCACCCAAAATTTCCTCCCAGCGGTGTAAATACTCTAACGTTCCTTCTTCACGGTGTAGACTTCCTAACACTTCCGGCAACGGACCACTTCGATAATAGGGTTCCGTCATCTCGTAGCCATTGGCGCTAGGCTGGATATCGGACTGAAGGCTTGTCGGCTGCTTGTGTTGGCTAATATAGAGTCCCCCGATCCGAGTTACCCTGGCAACCTCAAGATACACGGGAGCGATACTCGCGACGTAGCAAGTACTTACGGGGTGCACCACGATATCGAATTCACCTCGCGCAAACATCGCCAGGTTGTCCATGGAGGTTTCGACGGTCCGCAATGCCAGTTTGCGTTCCGCGGCAACCTGGCGATCGAGTTCGAGCATCGCTGCGCTGATATCCACGACGGTGACGTCGGCTTCAGCGGTTGCGTACAGCGGTGCATGGTTCCCACCTCCGGCTGCTAAACAAAGCACTTTTTTCCCGCGAATGTCTCCGCCTAACCAGCCGACGCCGTCCACAATCCCGAGCGGATTCGCAAATCGCTCGTCCGACGCTGGACGAGTGAACCGCATTCCATCACGTACTCGGTGGTCCCAGGCGCGTCGATTGTGCTCATGGGCGGCAGATGACCAACCGTTATCGCTCATGTCCTAGTCTCATAGATAGCCACTAGCCGGCTTTGGTTTGGAATAATTCGTTCCGGCGCGCCGATTAGCGAATCGTTTTATTGTCCGGCACCATCGTTACCAGACCGCCATCTCGCACCAAGGCTGGAGCGGTGTTCTCAAGTAATTCCGAATTGACGATTTCGGTTCGCGACGAACCCTCGGTGCGAACCTGTGCCGTTCCATTATTACCCACGAGACAGGCGTTGATGACTACGCGGGAGGCGCCACCGATCGAGATTCCGCTTCGGCCGTTGCCGCGACAATTCAGTCCTGAAAGGGTTACGGAAGTCGCCCCATCATGCGCGTTGATGCCATCGAGCTGAAATCCTTGCACCACCAGATCGCGCAGCTCGACATGCCGCACTTCATACAAGGTTACGCCGACCGGCAAGGCAGTCAACGATAAATTGTAATTACGAGGCAATCGGTTCTCGGCCGCGCAGAAATAAACGAAATTTTGATAAGTGCACCACTCGCCGGGATTCAGTTGAGGTAGCGCGGCAAATCGATCGATAAGTCTCCGGAGCGCCGGTTTCCCATCCAAGTAAAGCAAGTGGTGCTTCAGTCGACTGGGACGAAAGCGAAAGTTTGGTCCACCCGCAGGTTCCCATGATCGCTCCGGTACCGGTTGTGTTCCATCGAGCACCGCGCCGTTTCCAACTAATATGAACGGACGGTTGGGCAAACCACTGTGACGCTCCGCCTGGAGTGTAACGCTCTCACGATACGGCTCTTCGTTCTTAGCTAAAACGATCCGATCGCCGTTTTCCGCCAATTGCAGTGCTCGCCGAATGGAACGACAAGGTCCGCCCAAAGCCCCCTGAAGATCAATCGACGCCCCATCCCGCCGATCGTCCCCACTAACGTTGTTGACGTAGATGTCGCGCGCGAACGCGGAAGTCATGTGAAAACAAACCAACGCGAACGCCAAGAACATGCGCATGCGCGAGTACCTTACAATCCGAAATCGCCGTTGCCTAAGCAGAAAACAATTGAGGAGACGTTACAGCGGTGATAAAAAGGGGAGGCTGGCGGGATTTTGTCGAAGCACGCCGTGGCCGTCAAGCAGACCTTTCCCTCAATTCCTCTCAATCTGCGAAAATAGTTAATCCACTGCGGTAGGACCGATTTGGAACGGTGGCGACGACGGTGAACGCGAGCTGCTAGCTGGCGCATATCGCCGCTGCCTGGAGCTGGCGATCGAGCACCAGTGCGGGAGCTTGGCTTTTCCGGCCATAAGCTGCGGGGTTTATGGATATCCCATCGACCAAGCTGCAGAAGTCGCGATTGAAACTACCTCCGGATTTTTGAATTAACATCAGCAACCACGTCTCGTTCGATTCGTATTATTCAACCAACGTGCCTTCGACGCGTTCGCTCAAGCACTGGGCGTCCTTTGATACGTGACCGCGCCTTTCTAACCTCTAACCTCTATCTTCGTCCCCCGCGACCTCGTCCTCGTCCGCCGCTGTGCGGGTCACGTTGACGAGCTTCCATGTTAGCGGAGACGATTAACCCGATTGCTTCGTCCCAGGTAGGAATTTTGCGATGAGCGGTGCCGGATGGATCATCGCCATCATCGAGATGATCGTCGTCGTGCATATCATCGCTTACGGACGAACTGGAATCTTCGTCATCGCGTGCGACAGGTGTCTTGGTAGTCTTTGTTTCCGATGTTTCGATCGCAGGACCGGCACGACGACGACGACGTCGTCGCCGTTTGCGTTTGGGTCCACGCTCGTCTGAGGAAGATTCTTCTGACGTCGACGGGACGTCCGTTTCTTCAGCTCCATCATCGTCGGACTCCCATTCGTCGCCCTCGGATCGGCTCGATTCTCCGTGATCCGTTGCCAGGGTTTCTTCCTGCTCTCCCTGTGAAATGCCGTCCTTGTGAGCTGATTCGCTTCCAGCCGTCGATTCAGAACGTTCCGTTGAATCGGTGCGTTCCCCTCGTCGGCGGCGACGGCGACGACGACGGCGGCGCTTGCCGCGAGGCGCTTCCTCCCCTTGCTCGGAAGACTCGCCAGTTACGGCCTCTCCCATTGGGTCTTCGTCATCGTCTTCGCCGTCCGCAGGTTCCGTGTCTGCGTTTTCGTCATCGTCGCCGTCTTGTCCCTCGGCGATTTCGGCTTCCGCGGTCTCCAACCAATCGGGAGTCGTATATTCGACTTCGTCGTCGT
>JANNPR010001251.1:0-1754 GCA_031400345.1 Planctomycetota bacterium
AACGGCAGAATCCTCAACGTTTTAACCAGATTCTGTTCCAAAAAAAGGTCTTCTGCCCCAAGGGGGCTGCGGCCCTTAGCCCAGGGTTGCCGCGGTAGCGGCTACCCTGGGATGCGAAATCAATGTTTCGTCTACCCCAAAGGGGTTGCGTCAGAGCCAACACGGACTCAGCCGCAACCCCGTTGGGGTTGGCGTTGTTGTGTGACCTAAAACCCAGGGTAGCCGCTAACGCGGCAACCCTGGGCAAGTGGACGAAACCCCGGTGGGGTAAATGCTTGTCGCTCCGACGAGAAGTAGACGTCAAACAACAATCAGCAACGGAACAAAAACCGTCCAAATCGCAAACACACACTGACCCTAAAAATCGTCACTCTTGAGCAGGCCAGTCCGGCCTTCGTTCGGCGCAGCGAGCTGCGATCATACTAACCCGACGCGTCAGCGAGGAGAAAACGTAATGACCACTTGAACGTTCGGGTTACCATGCGATTCACGAATCAATGTCCTGCAGAAGCAGCTAGTCGGCGAAACATGAGGTTCCAATCCGAAGCGTTAGGGAGCGCGATCCGGGTTTCCTTGCTGACGCTTCGGGCTACTCCATCAGCGCCTTAAACACCGCGTCCGGCCCCGCGGTAAGGTTGCACCCCAATCTTACAAACCTAATAATGCCGACGTTTTCACCATTTGGTGGGGTGCGCTCTTATCGCGTAATTGGGGCAAGCGATGGCCTACGTCGATCTATGCTTTTCCTTGGTTGGACCGGCTATCATTGCGGCCGACCACGGCTATCACCTGTACGCCACACTATCGCGCGTGCTGCCGCTGCTGCACCAGACGAACGGCATTGCCGTCCATCCGATTCGCGGCCAGCAGATTGGCAATCGCCAATTGTCGCTGGGGGACCGCAGCCGGCTGGTCCTGCGCTGCGAAGCCGATCACATCGGCCAGCTGCTCGCGTTGGCCGGCAAGCAACTCAACATTGCGGGCCGATCGATACGAGTCGGCGTGCCCCAGGTCTTCGCGCTTCGACCCGCGCCAGCCTTGCGTAGTCGACTGGTCACGATCAAAGGCTTTCTCGACGCGGAGCCGTTCCGCGCGGCGATCCGACGACAACTCGACGACCTCAGCGTATCGACGGAAGCCGAGATCACCCTCGGCCGCCGCCGCACGCTGTGCGTCCGAGACAAGGAAGTTGTCGGCCATGAAACGATTGTCGAAGGATTGACGGCGGAAGAATTAGGTCCACAATCATTTTCTTCACGCTTTGGCCGGGCTGGATACTTTGAGCTTGATCGACGGCACCATATCCGACGATCATCCCGACATTCAGCCTCATGAGAGACTTGAGCGTAAGGAACGCAACGAGCTTCTGCGGTCTGCAGTTTCACGACTGCGGTCAAGTCATCAGCACGCAATTCAGCAGCTACTCGACGACGCTCCGATGAACACGGCTGATTACGCGAGACGTTATCGTGCATTCGCAGCACTTCGACGCCGTCTCCCAAGCGAATGGGAACTCGATATCGGGGGAACGAGATGAAGATTGACATCGCCCTGCGAATTTCGGCGACGGGAACGATCCCCGCTGATCATGGTTATCTGCTGTATGCGGCACTCTCACGAAAGCTGCCCTACTTGCATAATTCACTCGAAATCGGAGTTCATCCGATTCGAGGCCGTCTGGTCGGGAAGCGCCGAATGGCGAAATTACGTTGATGCCTTCGGGCGTTGAGCACTGGTCAACGATTTCCTGCGCG
>JANNPR010001297.1:0-2879 GCA_031400345.1 Planctomycetota bacterium
CGCGTTAAAACCAATCGTTCTCCGGGTGATCTTTTGATGTCGGAACCGCAGCAATTTCCAGCTAGCAGATCGTCCGTGGGAATCTCTGTAAACTCAACCTTTTGTCCTTCGCAGGCGACCGATCCATTTGACACGGTGGAATGGGAATTACGCACAGCGGGGATCAAGGATGAAAGCGGGAAGTCGATGTTCGAGCAGAAGGACGTCGAAATCCCGGCGACCTGGACTCAACTGGCTACGAACGTCGTCGTGAGCAAATACTTTTATGGTGAAAACGGAACGCCGGAACGGGAGCGCAGTGTCCGGCAAGTCATTCATCGGGTCACTCGAACCATTGCCGACTGGGGAATCGCGGATGGCTATTTTGCGTCCCCAGAAGATGGTGAGCAATTCTATCGGGAGTTGAGTTGGTTGTGCTTGCATCAGCACGGGTCATTCAATTCGCCGGTCTGGTTTAACGTCGGTTTGCATCATCAATACGGCGTCAAAGGCACTAAGTGCAATTGGTATTGGAACTCGGAAAAAGATTGTGTTGAGCAGCCAGAGAATCCGTATGAGTTTCCGCAATCGTCGGCCTGTTTTATTCAGAGCGTCGACGACAACATGGAAGACATCATGCGTCTGGCGACGAGTGAAGCGATGTTATTCAAATTCGGCTCGGGCACCGGGTCCGACTTATCGACGCTCCGGTCGCATCGCGAGAAATTATCCGGCGGTGGCCGTCCGTCGGGACCGCTATCCTTCATGCGGGTGTATGACCAAATCGCGGCGGTGGTAAAGTCTGGCGGGAAAACTCGTCGAGCGGCCAAGATGCAATCTCTGAAGGTGTGGCATCCCGACATTATGGAATTCGTGGAGTGCAAATGGAAGGAAGAACGGAAGGCGCACATCCTAATTGAAAAGGGTGGCTACGACGCAAACTTCAACGGCGAAGCCTATAGTTCGATTTTGTTTCAAAATGCAAACCTATCGGTACGCGTAACCGATGAGTTCATGGAGACGGTCAAGAGGGATGCCACGTGGACAACTCGTTGGGTGACGGATCCCAGTAAGGCAGGTCCCGCATACGAGGCGCGTACACTGTTAGGTCGCATGGCGGAATGTGCTTGGCATTGCGGTGATCCGGGTGTGCAGTACGACACGACAATTAATCGTTGGCATACATGTCCCAATTCGGGCCGTATTAATGCCAGCAATCCCTGTTCTGAGTACATGTTTTTGGACAATACGGCATGCAATCTGGCCAGTGTCAATCTGATGAAATTCCGTAAGTCCGAAGGACTCTTGGATGTCGAGCGATTACAAGCGGCTTGCAGATTGTTCTTTATCGCTCAGGAAATCCTGGTGGATCACGCGAGTTATCCGACGGAACGTATTGGAATCAATAGTCACAAGTTTCGACCGCTGGGGTTGGGCTATTCGAATCTGGGTAGCTTAATCATGTCCAACGGTTTGCCCTATGACTCAGAGGCAGCGTATGGGCTTTGTGGCGCCGTGACCGCAATCTTGCATGGTGCAGGTAACCTGACTAGCGCTGAGTTGGCGGGGGTCGTGGGACCTTTCGAAGGTTATACAGAGAATCGTGAGCCATTTCTTCGAGTGATGCAGATGCATCGTGACGCTGTGGAGAACATTAACGACGAGGCTCCTACGTACGTAAAAGATGCAGCACGAAAAGTCTGGGATGAAGTGTTGGTGCAAGGGCGCAGGTCTGGCTTTCGAAATGCGCAAGCGACGGTACTGGCTCCGACCGGTACGATTAGCTTCATGATGGATTGTGATACGACAGGAATCGAGCCGGACATTGCCTTGGTGAAATACAAGCAACTTGCCGGCGGTGGCATGCTGAAGATCGTGAATCAGACGGTCCCCTCGGCACTACGGAAGCTGGGCTACGATGCTCCCGAAATTCAGTTGATTTCCAAGTATGTTGAGGCGAACGATACGATCGAAGGTGCTCCCGGATTGAAACAAGAGCACGTGGCGGTATTTGATTGTGCATTTAAGCCTGCGAATGGAATACGCAGTATCAATTGGAGAGCTCACATTCGTATGATGGCGGCTGCGCAGCCTTTCTTGTCGGGCGCGATTTCGAAAACCGTCAACATGCCTGCCGAATGTACTCCACAGGATATCGCTGAAGCCTATACCTGGGGTTGGCAACTGGGACTGAAAGCTCTAGCGATTTATCGAGATGGCTCGAAACAGAGTCAGCCGCTATCGACTAAATCCGAAGGCGATAAGGCGAACGAGAAGCTGACTCCACGTCCTCGCCGCGAGCGCCTGCCCGATACGCGTAATTCGCTAACGCATAAATTCAGAGTGGGTGGTCATGAAGGATACATCAACGTTGGCTTATATCCGGATGGGCGGCCGGGCGAATTATTTATCACGATGGCCAAGGAAGGCAGCACCGTCGGAGGATTGATGGATGCTTTCGGTACCGCCATTTCAATTTGCCTACAATATGGGGTCCCGCTGAAGGTGTTGGTAAATAAGTTTTCGCATACCCGTTTCGAACCGATGGGGCACACTACCAATCCAGATGTTCGAATTGCCACGAGTGTGGTGGATTACATTTTCCGGTGGCTCGGTATCTCCTTCCTACCTGGATACCGCGAGGCCAACAATGAAAATTCCGACAAGCAACGGGTGGCGGATGAACCCTCTCTTCGTTCCGACGTCAAGAAAAAATCAGAGACCGGTTCGAACGGTCATTCCAACGGCAGCGCTGTGGTCGATCCGCAATTGCTGGAGCGAACCAAGCCGGCTGTCCAACTGGAATCCAACTCGCCTTCGGGTACGAACCGCGATATTCAATTCGCACGTTTTCAAAGCGACGCTCCTAGCTGCGACAACTGCGGCTCGATAACTGTTCG
>JANNPR010000019.1:0-10447 GCA_031400345.1 Planctomycetota bacterium
TACGGCACACGGAGTGTGCCTACTACAACAGGGACGTGCTACCCCGTGAGCGGGCTTACGATACCAGTCCAGCGATGGGTGTTCCCGATGTCACGGACTGCATGACCTCGTTGGGTAGCCCTTGAGTGACTCGAACCTGTCCGATATCTAGCAATGAGTGCATGATCGTGGCGATGAGGTCTTTAATCGAACATGCCGCTGATGCTGGCTCGCCACCGTCAGGCGTAGAATGGCCAATAACTTGGCCCATTTTCAGGCCTCCGCCGTAGATGAGAAGCGGAGCGATCCCTCCCCAGTGATCTCGGCCGCCATTTTTATTGATCTGAGGAGTTCGCCCCATCTCGCCCGTCACAACTAGTAATATCTTTTCGCTCAGGCCCCGCGATTCGACATCCTGAATAAATGCCGCTAGTGCGTGGTCGAGCGGTAAGCCCATATATTGCATGCCCTCCTCGACCCCAGCATTGTTGATGTCGGAGTGCATGTCCCACACGAAATTGGTCGTGACGGTGACGAAGCCGCAACCTGCCTCGCACAAGCGTCTCGCCATGAGCAGTAGCTTCCCTAGCGATTTTGAGTTGTCCACGTAATTGTTGTAGTTTTTCCACTTGCGATCGATGGATTCAGGACGAACGAGCGGGCCGGTATCGTAACGTGCGACGACCCCCGGGTCTTCCTGGGCGAGATCGAAAGCTCGAGCCACTCCGCCTACAATCGTCTCGAAGGCCTGTTGCTGGAACCGATCGGCACCTTCAAATGGTTGCCGCAGGTCAACCAGCCGCCGCAAACTGTCTAGCTGGCTGAGCAGAAAACGACGCTCGTCTAATCGAGTTCGCGGCATGCTTAGCTGCATCGCTTGCTGCGAACCTTCACCTTCGCCGGGTATGAAAGGGGCGTACGCCGCGCCCAGTTGACCGGTGGCATCGAAGCGCCCAAACGCTTTCGTCTCTGGTTGTGTCGAGGAGTCGACGGCTCGGGGAAATAGTGCCACATTGCTGGGCATTCCTGTAACCCGATGGTTAGAGCCCGCGATCCGGGAATAGATCGAGCCCAGATTGGCTCCCGATGATTCACGACCTACGATCGGTTTGATATCATGGTTGCCGTCGCCCGTTCTGAATGACCTTACCACGCATAGTTTCTGCACCAGCGTGGCGAGCTTAGGAAATGTTCCGCCGAACGTGACCCCTGGAATCGCGGTAGTAACCTCGTCTGTTGCGCTGCGGATTCCGGATGGGGCCATCATTTTGGGATCGAATGTCTCAGATTGGCTTGGTCCACCGTGGAGAAACAGAAAAATCACAGATCGATCTTTGGCAATGGGGTTGCCAGCTGCGAGTACGGAGCTGGTGGATAACCACTGGGAAAGCGATAGCCCCCCCAAAGCTAAACCTCCCACGCGTAAGAACTCGCGACGTCCACTTTGCCCATTCGGGTCGAGGAAACTCAGCACAATTAGGCTCCTTCGATAAACCTGCCGATTCCGTTTGAATTAAAATCGGCTGACGCGTCCAAACATGTTACCTGATGGGACTCATTCCGAGGAGTTCTTAGCCAAATTAAAAGTACTATGGATTCGGGGACTTAATGCTATAATGTCCAAGCCTTTTCGTGGTTAAAACCTCTGACCGTACCGTCATCATAATTATCTCACCGGGCTTTCCTGCGTCGCGTCCGGAGGGATTCCCAAACGTCTATGCCGGCCCCAGTTGTTGCCACCGATTTCCTTGATCTGCTCAGAAAGAGCCGGCTGCTCACATACGAGCAGTACTTCTCGGCGGTTAAACGGCTCGGACTACGGGAGCTGGAGTTACCCAGTGACATCGCACAACGCCTTCTTAAAGACGGTGCCATCACGCCGTTTCAGGCCGATAGATTATTGCAAGGCAACATACGCGGTCTCGTGTTGGATGACTACCGTTTGCTGGAGGTGTTGGGTGCCGGAGGAATGGGGTGGGTCTACGTAGCGGAAGAAATGAAGACAAAATGGCGAGTGGCGATCAAGGTTCTTCCGGACCATTGTCGTGACGACCAAGGGGTATTGGCACGATTCCAGATCGAGGCACAGGCAGGAATGCGATTGGCGCACCCCAACATTCTCAAGACCTTCGCCATTCATCGCGCTACCGATAACCACGGCGAGATCAACTATGTCGTCATGGAGTTGGTGAGAGGCATCAGTCTTTTAGAACTGGTGTTGTTGCAAAAGCGGATCGATTGGCGCCAAGCCTGTGACATCGTCTCGCAAACGTCGACCGGCCTACAACACGCGCACGAGAAGGGTTTGATCCATCGCGATGTCAAACCTGAGAACCTATTGATTTGCCACGACGGAGCCGTCAAGATTCTCGATTTTGGTTTGGCAATGGTCGACGAGAACGACGAAGAGTTTTCGATGGCGATGATCTTCGGACAGAATCGGCTGGGAACCGCCGATTACGTTTCGCCGGAACAGGCGTTCGATAGTTACAACATTGACGAACGGGCTGATATCTACAGCCTAGGCTGCACGTTTTATTTTGCGCTCACCGGGCGGCTCCCTTATCCTTTCAAGACGAATGCGGAAAAGCTGAGGGCCCACCGGCAGTTGAGGCCAAAGCCAGTACAAGAATTCCGTAGCGATGTCCCAGAGCGAGTTCTCAAAATCCTTGCGAAGATGATGGCTAAGCACAAGGGCAACCGGTTTTCCAGTGCCGCCGAGTTGATTCGTTATGTCAAACCCTACGCCGAACGAAAGCCCATAGAGTTCGATTTCACCAAGATCCTCTCCATGCGGGTTGAGCAGTCCCAAAAACGTCAGGAAAAAAAGAAACTGGAAAGAGGCGATGCTTCCACGAAAAGCTCTTCACTGGACACACAGACGCCGATCCCGAACAAGCCTCGACGGTCCACCATCGAAACAATCTTGAGCGAGGAAACTCGCATCAACGACAACGGGCCGCGGGACGAGTAGCTATGGAGCCGTTCATCACAGCTTCAACCGTACCAAGTAGCTAAGAATGCCTGGAGTGTGCCACTTCAGGCATCCAAAAGAACAACATCAATACGGGCGAGTCAGGCTTCAATGATCGGATCTTAGCGGTCAACTTGTGCCGTAACATTTCGAGAGGTTCAACTTATCATGCGCTCCAACGGTGACTTCGTTCATCTTCATCCCGATGACAATATTTGTGTAGCGACTCGTTTTTTGCCAGCTGGAACACAATTGACGGTGCAGGGAAACGGTCTGAAAGTAAACGAGCCCGTCAAGCTCGGGCATAAAATCGCCATCCGGTCCATCCCTCAGGGCCAATTTGTGCGGAAGTACGGTCAGACGATAGGTCTTGCAACGGAGAACATTGATGCTGGGAATTGGGTGCACTGCCACAATGTGACCATGGGCGAATTCGAGAAAGACTACGGCAAAGCTCAGCACGTTCCGCCACTTCCCTCGCCCATCTTGGATAAAACGTTTATGGGATATCGGCGTCCAGGCGGGAAAGTCGGCACAAGGAACTACTTGGCTGTGATATCTACAGTCAATTGTTCCGCGACGGTTTGCAAATACATTGCCCAGCGGTTCGACCAGGGACTGCTCCGTGATTTTCCCAATATCGACGGCGTGATTGCCTTTACACATGACAGCGGCTGCGGGCTCCAATTCGGAGGTTTACAGCACAAAATTCTTAATCGCGTACTGGGAGGAATTGCCAAGCATCCCAACATTGGCGGATATCTGTTAATTGGGCTCGGTTGCGAGCAGGGGGCTATGGGGTATTTCTTGGAAGACCAGCGGCTAGTGCAACTCAACGGTGGGACAAGTAAGAGGAATGGGCCGCCGGTATTCTCGATGCAAGATTTGGGTGGCACGATGAAGACCGTTGAAGCTGGGGTTCGCAAGATCGCCGAAATGTTACCTTCGGTGAATGATGTGCATCGCGAATCATTCCCGGCCAGCGAAATTGTGTTGGGTACCAATTGTGGTGGGTCGGACGGAAGCTCGGGGATTACCGCCAATCCAGCGGTGGGAGTGGCAAGTGACGTACTGGTCGCCTGCGGAGGCACTAGTATTTTGGCCGAAACTCCGGAGATTTACGGCGCGGAACATCTACTCACTCGACGAGCTCGTTCGGTTGAAGTTGCGGACAAGTTACTGGAACGCATTCGCTGGTGGCTTTGGCACACCGGCTTATACGGAGTTGAACTCGATAACAACCCATCCGTCGGAAACAAAGAAGGTGGATTGACTACGATCGCAGAAAAGTCTCTAGGCGCCGTCGCCAAGGCGGGATCGACGGCGATGGTCGATGTCTATGAATACGCCGAGCCCGTGACGGCTAAAGGTATGGTTGTCATGGATACGCCGGGATTCGACCCCGTGAGCGTGACCGGCATTGTAGCTGGAGGAGCAAATGTCGTGGTATTCACCACGGGTCGGGGAAGTTGTTTCGGTTGCAAACCGGCGCCTTCGATTAAGATTGCGACAAACACGCCGATGTATGAACGCATGATTGACGATATGGACATTAATGCCGGAGAAATACTGCAGGACAAATCTGTCGAGGACGTAGGACTTCAGATTTTCGAAGAGATTTTAGCTGTCGCCAGCGGAAAAAAAACAAAGAGCGAGCAGCACGGAATCGGCGACGAAGAATTCGCGCCTTGGATGATTGGACCAACGTTATAGTTGGGGCGTGCCAACCGGCAAGCGAGCCACGACCGCTGTTAAAAAATGAGCCAGCCGATCCGAAGCGATCAGCGCGTCTTCACGCATCTGCCACAGATCTTTGACGCTTGAAAATCGGTTGAAAATCGCTGCTGTTGTCGCTCCTAGCTTCCCGGCAAATGACTTTTGTTGGATGGCGACCTCGACGTCCTTCGGCAGCTCATCATGGACGGTGTCGCTGATGACGCGCGTCGCCATGAAACGCACCTTGCGATGTTTACACACGTTCGCGACTGCAAAGGATTCCATATCACAGGCAACGGCATCAAACTCTTTTGCCAGCCTGCGCTTTTCCGTTTGGGTCCGGACCTCATTATCCCAGGTGAGCAATCGACCGACGTGGAAACCTCGCTCGGCGGCCGTTTCGTGCGGGTTGTAATTTAAGGCAACCTCGAGTTCACCGTCACCGGCCGCGGTAATCCGGTTGGGCATTAGGATCGCACCGCGCCGCAGGTCGTCGACCATCCCGCTGGAAAACCCGGCCGCAATTACCCAATCGGGATGAAATCGGTCCAGAACATCTACGGTCACATTGGTCGCCGTCTGCCTTCCTACCCCCATTTCCGCGACCAACACTCGATGATCCGCTAACGTCCCTGCATGATAGGTGGCGATCGCGGTTTTGGCAGTCGACAACCCCTCCACCACATCGATTAACCCGCCCGATTCCACGCCCAATCCGAATAAGATAGCAACAGAAAAAGGCTGTTGTTCGCGAGGTTGGTCTTCGTCGTGCGGGCCGAATCCGGAGTCGTTGACCGGCGCACTAGCAGCTTGGGCCACTGATTCCATCAACTTTTTCTGAACGGTCTGACGGACGTAGTTCGCTAATAATGCTCGCAACAACATCGATCGTATTCCGCAAAAAAATTGGGGGCCCGTGGGGAGACTTATTCGGTGGATCCAATCTGAGGTGGACGCGGGAATTCAATCGTAAATTTAGTTCCGCGATTGACATCGCTTTCGACATCGATTCGACCACCATGTGCTTCAATGATTTTCTTCGCGGTTGGCAGCCCAAGTCCTGATCCGCCATGCTTCGTCGTGAAGAATGCGTCAAACATATGAAGCGCGGTGTTGCCATCCATTCCACATCCGCTATCGATCAGGTCTAAAGCAACGCCAACGCGAGTCGACCTAGTGCGCGCAACCAGCTGGCCCCCATTGGGCATCGCCTCTAACGCGTTTTTGACCAAGTTTACCAGAGCTGCCTGCAGCGTCTCTGCGTCAAGCAAGATGCTTGGCAGATCTGGATCCAAGTAGCGAAAAAAATCAACGCCGCACTCGCGGGCTTGGGCGTCGTACAAGTCGAGAACTTCATTAACCTGGTCATTAAGGCTACCCGGCATGATATCGAGGTGACGCAGTCGCGCGCATTTCAAGAAATCGTTTAGCAGGTTCTCGAGTCGCGTGCATTGGCTGCGCACGACGTCGACTTTTTGCAACGCCCGCCGTTCGGATGGTGTTTTCGCATCCTCCAGATCTTCCGCCAGAAGATCCATGTTCATGCGGATTACCGATAGGGGATTTTTGATTTCGTGTGCCAATGAGCCGGCGAGTTCCGCTAGGTCACTGAACGTTGTCAGCAACTGCTGGTATTCCTCGTCCGACTTACCGTGCTGGGAATTTGGCATGGCTCGTTAGGGTACCGTAGCCGTATCAAGCTGGAAAAACAACGATCGAGTTATCCACAAGCAACAACGAGACGCTGCTCAGGTTGCAAACGGATATTTGACAATCTCGTTATTGGAGCTGCGGATTGCGTTCATTCGCAACCGGACCAAGTTCAGCTCGTGAAAAGGCTGCCCGCGTAGGGAGTCGACTGGGAATCGTCGAAAGCCGTGATTTGTGGCGGAATCGAGATTTCGAAAACCCGACGCGGAAGTTAATTGGACGTTGCTAATTTGCGAGACAGGTCAGCGGCGGCTTCGTCCACCACCACCTTGTCGACCTTGATCTCGATCGCCGCGGCCCCCACCACCACTTCCTCCACGGTCACTGCGTTCACCTCGATCTCTTGGTGAGCGCCCACCGCCACGGCTTCCGCCACCATCTCGGTCGCCTCCGCCGCCTTCGCGTTCGCCGTTACCGCCCCCACCGGCACCGCCGCCATCCTCATTGGCTGCCAGTTCATCGGGCAAGCCGAGTTCTTCGAGGGCCCTGCGACGACTCAATTTGACTCGATCGTGTTCATCAATTGCGATAACCACGACCTTCATAGGATCTCCCACTCGGCACACGTCCGCTACGCTGGAAACGAAGCCACTGGATAGCTCACTGATATGACACAGACCGTCGCGACCAGGCATGATTTCTACGAAGGCGCCGAAATCCTTAATGCTGGTTACACGTCCGTCGTAAATTTTTCCGACCTGAACCGTGGCGGTGAGTGCTTCCACCTGTCGCAATGCTTCGTCCGCCCACTCGCGATTGCTCGCTGCAATGGTCACCGTACCGTCGTCTTCCACTTCAATAACGGTGCCAGTTGTTTCTTGGATGCCCCGAATATTCTTGCCACCAGGTCCAATCAATGCACCGATTTTCTCAGAATCGATCTTGGTGCGGATTAAGCGTGGCGCCCACGAAGAGATGTCTTCCTTGGGTCGAGAAATCGTGGTGAGCATTCGCCGCAGAATCTCAATCCGCGCTTGCCGAGCTTGCACCAGGGCACTGCGAATAATCTGCTCGCTGATTCCGCCGATCTTCAGATCGAGCTGAATACCAGTGATGCCATTTTGTGTACCCGCGACTTTGAAATCCATGTCGCCATAGTGGTCTTCGTCTCCGATGATGTCGGTCAGCAACACCCACTTATCATCCGATTCCTTTACGAGTCCGATGGAAATACCCGCCACCGGATTGGAAATGGGCACTCCGGCCGCCATCAGTCCCAACGTGGCGCCGCAGACACTGGCCATCGAGGACGAGCCGTTGGATTCTAAAATGTCCGAGATTACCCGCACCGTGTAGGGGAAATCATCCGGAGCGGGCATCACCGGTTTGACACTTCTTTCAGCCAACGCACCGTGGCCGATTTCTCGTCTACCAGGACCACGAATGGGGCGAACTTCACCTACCGAGAACGGTGGGAAGTTGTAATCCAACATGAACTTCTTGGAATACTCTTCGATCATGCCATCGACGCGCTGTTCGTCGCGCGCAGTGCCTAGCGTGACGGTGATTAGAGTCTGTGTTTCGCCGCGTTGGAAAATGGCAGACCCATGAGTGCGCGGCAAGACATCTACATGGCATTCGATATTGCGCACGGTCGTCGCGTCGCGGCCATCGGGCCGAGTTCCAGCGAGAATCAGATCGCGTACCACGCCGTATTGCAGGTTATCCCACGCGCGTGAAAAGGCCTTCTCACATACGGCCCCTTCGGCCGTCGCGTCAGGAATAACTTCGGTGGATGCGCGTTTCTTGAAAGCACTGATCGCTTCCGCTCGCGCATGCTTCCCTTCCGTTTGCTTCAACGTCCGAAATTCATCGTAGTATCTGCCCTTCAATCGCGCGTACAACCCATCGTCGGGGGCCGGCGTAAAAGGCGATTTAGCAACGGTGACCTTCGCGGCTAACTCACGCTGCAGCGAGCAAATCTCGCGAATCACATTGTGAGCGTAAAGGATCGCTTCGACCATGCGATCCTCGGGCAATTCTCGCGAGAAACCCTCGATCATCAGCACGGCAGTGTCATTGCCGGAAACGATCAGATCGAGTTCACTTTCTTCTAATTCATCCTGGGATGGAAACGCGACGAACTCGCCGTTGATCAGTCCCACCCGCACCGAAGATATCGGGCCGATGAACGGAAGAGGCGAAATAAATAGCGCCGCAGCCGCACCGTTCATGGCGACTACGTCGGCGTCATGTTGACGATCGCTCGACAGTACAAACGATTGTATTTGGACTTCGTCGTTAAAACCTTCAGGGAACAATGGTCGCACAGGCCGATCCATCAAACGAGAAGTCAGCGTCTCCTTCGTTGAGGGACGCCCTTCACGTTTCAGGAAGCCACCAGGAAACTTTCCGGCCGCTGCCGTTCGTTCCCGGTAATCGCACGTCAAAGGGAAGAAATCGATCCCCGGACGAGGCGGCCCAGAAGCGACCGCATTGAGCACCACTGTGTCGGCGTATTGACAAACGACAGCAGCGGCGGCTTGTTTGGCGAGTAATCCTGTTTCAAATGCGAGAACGGCTTTCCCAATTTGCTTCTCTACACGAACCTTCACGTCTTGTCCTACTCTTTGCCTGCGTCCGAGTTCCCGGGAGGCGTCCAGGCGACGGCCGAATCGCTATTTGCGAATACCAAGCCGGCCAATGATATCGAGGTAGCGTTGGGCGTTGTTTCTGCGCAGATAATCGAGCAGACGGCGTCGGCGGCTTACCATAGCTAGTAGACCGCGGCGACTCGCGAAGTCCTTGTTGTGCGACTGCAAATGCTGCGTCAGGTTATTGATGCGCGTGGTCAGAATCGCGATTTGCACTTCGGGAGATCCGGTGTCATTATCGCAAGTCTTGTAACCTGTAAGAATTTGCTGCTTCTGCTCTCTGGTGATGGTCATTGGCTACCTTCGAATCAAGCTACTTAAGCCGAACTCCTTAAAGATTCGACCGTAAACGCCAGACTTTCTCCAATCCGGGTAAACCGAGACTATGTCCTACGTTACTACTAATTAAACGACACAAGGACGCCAATGTAGCAGCGACTTTGCTTTTTGCAACCGCAAATTCGACCTTGCGTCGCGTCCGGCGGTTCGTCCATTCGGCACCATTGCACGCTTCATGATTTCGTTCGCCTTCTCAATGCTGCGCCAGGGCGTTATATTCGGTAGCAACACTAAATATTGCGTGACACTTGCATGGCCGACGCCGTCACTCGCATTGTCGCGTGAATTGAAACACGCATGTCGAAAAGTGTAAGTTTATGAGCGGTTCATCCTGAACAATCCTCAAAATGGCCCACCGTATGACCGATCCCCAAAAGGCCGACCACTGGAAATCCCTGGCCAATTTATTAGGTAATCCCGTTACACCTGAAGCAAGTCCGCCACCTAGCTCCCACGCGGGACCGTCATCGTCCGCACCTACTAGCCCGCCATTATCCGCGAGCTTAAGTCCAGCTCCCAGGCCTGCGGCAAAGCAGAAACCACCTCGTAAAGGAAACCACTGGGGGCAAATCGCAAACGAATTAGGCTTGCCCGGAGCCGCTGTGAGCGATGCCCCGGCCAACGAACCGCCTGAAGATGAACCGCCTGAAGATGAACAACCTGCCGATAGACAGGCGTACGAAGCCACCGACAAGAGGAAAATTCACGAGAGGACCATCGATTCGAGGAACATCGACGAGAGGACCATCGATTCGAGGAACAATCAGTCATCTGAGCCGCAGAAGTTTCAGCACGTGCGAGCTGAATTTCGCTCGGTAAACGTCGACCTTGAGCCATCGATTACAGACGACGACGAAGTCGAATATACGACTCCCGATTGGTTGGAGACGGCGGAAGCCGAAATCGCCGAGGGACAAGACGGCGACGATGACGAAAACGCAGACACGGAACCTGCGGACGGCGAAGACGATGACGATGACGAAGACCCAACAGGAGAGGCCGTATCTGGCGAGTCTTCCGAGCAAGGGGAGGAAGCGCCTCGCGGCAAGCGCCGACGTCGCCGCCGACGTCGCCGCCGACGAGGGGAACGCACCGATTCAACGGAACGTTCTGAATCGACGGCTGGAAGCGAATC
>JANNPR010000027.1:0-6274 GCA_031400345.1 Planctomycetota bacterium
GTATTGGAGCTGGCGGGGTTAACTTTGACGCTAAGGTACGTCGTGAGAGGTTCGAGCCGATCGATTTGTTTTACGCTCATATTGGCGGCATGGACGCCTTTGCCCGGGGACTAAAAATTGCCGCCGCAATCCGCGCTGAAGGTGATTTAGCGGCATTTGTAAAACAACGGTATTCCAGCTGGGGCTCGGGAATAGGGGCTGAAATTGAAACCGGCCGGGCAACTTTTGAAACACTCGAGAAGTATATGCTCGACAAAGGCGAAGTTGCGCCTAATCAAAGCGGTCGCCAAGAAATGTTGGAGAACCTGATCAACAGATATCTGTAAACACTCTGGGCTCCGACTACTTTTCTACTTTCTATGTTTTCCGAAAAGCAACATACGATCGACGGTGCTTTACTTAATGTCGCTACGAGCCTCACGGCTGCTGGACCACCGTTGCTCATGCTTCACGGCGTGCTTCGGCAGTGGTCGGATTTCCTAGCGGTTGGGCCGGCGCTAGCGTCGCGGTGGCATTTAGTTGGGCTCGACTTTCGGGGCCATGGAAAATCAGACCGAGCCGCAGGTCGATATGCCGTCGCGGACTATGTGGCGGATGCAGCGGCTGTGCTGCGCGAATTGATCCACGAACCAGCGGTAATTTTTGGCCACTCGCTGGGCGCCATGGTGGCAGCAGCCGCGGCGGCCCAAAATCCGAAAAAAGTTTGCGGTTTAATACTCGAAGATCCCCCATTTCATACCATGGGTTCGCGAATCGCTGAAACGGTATTTCTCAGCCAATTTATGGGCATCCAAAGTTTGCTCGGCCAGCCGACGACTGTGCCCGAATTAGCATTGCGATTGGCGAACTTGGAAATCACATCGCCGGGTGGCGAAAAGTCGTTTCGGCTTGGGGACGTGAGAGATCCAGCGTCATTGAGATATCACGCCCGGTGCCTGACGCTCGTCGATCCTAAGGTGCTGCAGCCAATCATCAGTGGCCAATGGCTTGCCGGCTTTGATTTTGAGCATGTTCTGCAACATCTTAAGTGTCCGACGCTGGTTCTGCAGGGGAACGGAGAGAAGGGGGGCATGCTTACCGAACTCGATGCAGCTCGCCTCAAAGGGGCCATTTCCGATTGCAGCATCGTGCGTTTTGCTAATGTCGGTCACTTGATTCACTCAACGGCAACGGAGGATGCACTGCGAGTGGTGGTACCGTTTCTCGAATCGTTGCGGTAAAAATGGTAGCAGGCACACGCCGAGGTTGTGATTTCTCGCGGGGGTTGCATCTTGCCTATCGAACTTTGAATAATCGGTGCGGATGATGACAGGCTGGAAGCCTATCCCACGACGAGTCGCTAAACATCACAACCTCTCCGTGTGCCGTCATGGTTGTAGTAGCACACTACTTGTGCCGTTACTTACGTTACACTTCATATGCGTACTACAACTTGCCTGAATATGGGTAGCAGATGAGCACTGACCAATTCTCGGACGTCGAAGAGGGGACCGCGAAATCCGTAGGTCCTCCCGCTGACGAAGTTGACAATACGACGCCGTTATTAACCCGCAAGCAAGTAATTCTCTGGGGACTTGTGTTTGGGATTGTGCTGGAGCTTATTACGGTACTTCTTCGCTTCAATTTGGGACTGCAAATCACCAGGGACACACACGCCATCGCATATTTCACGTTTGGCTTGCGTATCCATCATGGCTACATCGGGGCTTTGTTAATCGGGGTGATGTTGTGCTGCCAGCAAAATGTCCGATGGCGCAACTTTTTTCTAATTTGCGGAATTGCTTTAGTATCTTCGGATTTCTTCCACCATTTTTTAGTGCTCTGGCCAATTACCGGATCACCCGAGTTTGACTTCGTTTACCCGTCATAAGTCCAGCATGGAGATGGCGTCTGTGAATTAGCCAGTTGTCCATGCTTTCTTGTTCTCTTTACGCGAGCTATCCGCGTTATCCATAGCTGAAAGGAACGGCACCAAGCTGACCTATTAGGTGTAACTACGGTAGCGACCCATTACAGGATCGGCACGGAGATTTCTCAATCCTGGCATGATCAGAACGACTGGCACATCCCGCGCGGCCTGTATGCACAAAGAATGTTTCCGGTTGAGCGCTCGCGCAAATACTTTCCAAATGTGAAAATCATGTACAATGGGAGGCGGTTATAGCGCGAATTCCAGCCCGCAAATTCCAGCCCGCAAACTCCAGCCTGTAGTCAGTTCACGGAAATTCTATGTCCCAACCAGAAAACGCTCCTGCAAGTCCGGGCGGTCCCGAACAGGTCCGCGTGCAACATGTATCAGCGCGTGTTCCTGAAAACGTCAGCCGCGGTGCATTCAGCACGGGTGTGATTGTAATGACCGGCCCTACCGAATTCATTTTGGACTTCATTCAGAATATCGGACATCCTCCGCAGGTATCAGCCCGTGTCGTAATGCCGCATTCCACATTGCCTCAGTTCGCGGATGCGCTGCGCAAGAACTTGGATATCTATACACAGCGCTTCGGACCGCCGCCACCGCTGCCTCGATTCCCCCCGCCTGCCAAGCAGCCAACGGCTCAAGAGATTTACGACGAATTAAAAATGCCCGACTCGATTCTGAGCGGATCCTATGCCAACGGCGTGATGATTGGGCATACTGCGTCCGAGTTCAAATTCGATTTTCTAACAAACCTTTTTCCACATTCGGCCGTTTCCTGTCGTGTATACATGTCGACGCCGCAGGCGCCACGATTGTTAGAATCGCTGGATTCCACTTTCCAACAGTTTCAGCAGCGAATCCGCCAAGTGCCGCCACCACAGCAGGAGCCACCCGCAATCAGTGGTACGGAAGGCCAAACATAGCTGGCAGGTTCTCCAGACGTTCCATCGAACCAAGCCACTGTCCGGGTAATTTGAAACCAAGATTTGGTTCGTATGGCACGTGTTGTACAACTTCCGCCAGAGAGTCCGCTTCGGGCTGACGGTCTTTACCGTGGAGGCTGGTGGCATGATGCGGATGAACCGGGGAGGATCATTTGCGACCTGTGTCCCCGAGAATGTCATCTCAAACCAGGTGACCGCGGATTCTGCTTTGTTCGCCAAAATGTCGATGGGGAAATGATGCTGACGACGTACGGTCGCAGCACGGGGTTTTGTATCGATCCCATCGAGAAAAAACCGCTGAATCACTTCTTGCCGGGCACCAGCATACTGTCCTTCGGAACTGCGGGTTGCAATTTAGGGTGCAAGTTCTGTCAGAATTGGGACATCTCCAAGTCCCGTGAGATAGAACGATTAAGCGAGGAGGCGAGTCCTAACGCGGTGGCCGAAGCGGCTCTGCAAAATGGATGTAGCAGTGTGGCCTACACGTACAATGATCCAGTGATTTGGGCAGAATACGCTATCGATACGGCGAAGGCGTGCCGGGCCGTTGGCGTGAAAAACGTGGCAGTAACAGCCGGTTACATCTCACCCGCAGCGAGGGCTCCTTTCTATGAGTTCATGGACGCCGCAAATGTGGACCTCAAGGCATTTACGGAAGATTTCTACTACAAAATTACTTACTCGCATCTACAGCCCGTGTTGGACACTCTCGAGTGGCTGAAGAAAGAAACCAACGTTTGGTTTGAAATCACGAACTTGGTGATTCCCGACGCAAACGACTCGATGGATGAAATCCGTCAAATGTGTGACTGGCTGTTGAGTCATGTTGGCGACCAGGTGCCCATCCACTTCACTGCTTTTCATCCTGATTTTCGCATGCGCGATCGACCGGCCACGCCGCATGAAACGCTCTTGCAGGCCTATGATGTGGCATCCCGGCAGGGTCTCAAATTCGTGTACGTCGGAAACGTTTACGATGTGGCCCACCAGAGCACCTATTGTCCGGAGTGCCAATCCCTATTGATTGAACGCAACTGGTACGAATTGGGCGTTTACAATTTACGTGACAACCGATGTGGAAAATGCAATCACTTGATCGCGGGTGACTTTCCGACTTCGCCAGGGAATTGGGGACGCAAGCGGGTACCGGTCCCGATGGCTCGTTTTGCCGAAATGCTGCCAATTATCTCAAATCCTGCGGGAGAACCTTCCATGTCCAGTACGACTCCGTCGCCGGAGCCGGTTTCGCCGCGGATACAAGCCCAGCGGCCAAAACTGAATGAATCTCAGAAGCACGCGATACAACATGCCGCCTGTGAAATCGTTGCAGCAGCAATTCAGCGCCGCGCGCCTCAGATAACGGACCCAACCTTCGCGGGAGCGGCGGACAAGACCGTCATGGGAGCGTTTGTGACGCTCAAGCGGCAGGGCCGACTTCGTGCCTGCTGTGGATCGCTAGGGCGACCGATGAAACTTTCAGAAGCGCTGTTTCATTCGGCTCAGCGAACGGCCTTGGAAGATACACGGTTGCCACCATTGTCCTTATCGGAATTGCCCTTTGTGGATGTTGATGTAACGTTGCTCTACGGCTTCCAGCGGCTCAAATCGACCGGTCAAGAACGAATCAGCGACGTGGTTATCGGTAGGCACGGCGTGCAGGTTCAACGTGGTGAGTCCGCCGGATTGTTACTTCCCAGCGTCGCCGTCGAACATGGATACGATGCGGAGTCATTCCTACAACAAGTTTGTCGTAAGGCTGGCTTGCCCAGTAATGCTTGGCTGGATGCGGAAACAAACGTGCAAACGTTTGAAGGTGTTTCACTTGCGGGGGATTTTGCAAAAGATTGTCTGGACGGCCGTCTGGGGGAAGCGACTCTACAATTTACCGACCCCGAACTCGCTGAAATGGCGATGCACTGTGGAAGCAATATCGTGGCTTTTTTACGGGGGGCAACCCCAAGTTATTACCTTTCCGGCTGCCCAGATGGGACGGTACAGGGAGTCGCACTGACGATCAAATTGCCGTATTTACCTCAACCCATTCACCTTTTCAGACTGGCTATGCGACCCGGAATGCCACTCCAGTCGACGTTACTTCAATTGTGCGAAGCGGCAGCAGCCTCAGTCGCCAAACAGATTCAGTCCATTTCACAAATTGACGGTTTCCAAGTTGGCCTAACCATGTTGCATGATTCGGCGATGCACGGCACCGTCGACGAACCCGACTTGCGCGGCGTCGATCCTCGCCGGCGAGCCGTCATGATCATGGAAAACGCCAAGTCCGCGTGGGCATTCGATTCCAGCAAGTCTCCCGATGAGCTATTGCAAATCGCTAAGAACGACGCACATGTTTCCAATACCGCAGTCGCCAGTGTGATTAGCTTTGCGGCACACTCGACGGAAAAGGCGATTGTCGTGTCAAGCGTCCCTCGTCCGAGTTCGGGATCATCCGTACGTCCTCCGGCTGTCGCGGGGGCATTTTACCCGGGTATCGCGGCCGACCTCTCACGTTTAATCGGTGACCTTTTCAACGCTAATCAAACGGTCGCTGAGTTCTGGCCTGCGGTCATGATGCCGCACGCTGGCTTGAAGTATTCAGGTAAGATTGCCGCTCAAACCATCCAGCGAGTTATCGTGCCTGACACGGTGATCATCATCGGACCCAAACATACGCGATTGGGCGTCGAATGGGCGGTGGCACCTCACGAACAATGGTCATTGCCGGGAATAACTCTAGCGTCCGATCCACAGCTTGCTAAGGAACTATGTGACGCCATTCCCGGCCTGCAGCTGGATGCAGCAGCTCACCAACAGGAACATGCAATCGAGGTCGAGCTGCCCTTTATCGCGCAGCTTAACCCCCGAGCCCGCGTAGTGGGCATCACCATAGGAGGTGGCAGTTTGCAAGCCTGCAAAGAATTTGCGACGGGGTTGGCAAACGTATTGCGCAGCCGCACCCCTCGGCCGTTACTCATCATCTCTAGCGACATGAATCATTACGCAAACGATGCTCAAACCCGACAGCTGGACGAGTTGGCCATCGAGTCTCTCGAGAAATTAGACCCTGACCTCGTATATGAGGTAGTCACACGGCATGGCATCAGCATGTGCGGGGTTTTGCCAGCGGTGATAGTTCTAGAGACGCTTAGGCAACTCGCTTCTTTAACGAAATGCCAACGTGTCGCATACGCGACGAGTGCTGATGCAACCGGTGAATCAGATCGAGTAGTCGGTTATGCCGGAATGTTGTTTGGGTAGTGTGGGGAGTCGTAGGGCGGGCACTCTTGACATTTACGGGCTACTACTGGTGCGTCCATTTCAAAATGTTGGATAGGTGACAGTGTGCCACTTCAGCCGCCGGAGTTGGCTTGGATTGCGCGAAACGGCTCATTCGGCGGCAAGCCGGTGCTGG